>CAZQNI010000033.1:0-10445 GCA_964594255.1 uncultured bacterium
GTAAAAGGGCTTTTTAAAAGTAAGAACAAGAAATTAAACTATAATTTTGCTCTACATTCCGATACTGTGGAAGTTAACTATATTAGATTTGAGTATCCGGGTGGATGGCTTTACTTAATTAACTCATTTTCTTTTGCTTATAAACACGCATTTCGTTTACAGGATGTGAGATTTTTAGGTAATAAAGGGGAAGATTTCCAAATCAACAATTTGTCGTTATCCGCGATTGGAATTAAAGGAGATTTAAATTTAATAGGATTTAGACCCGAGTTCTTAAGTGAATTCGGTATCATTTCGCACCCTTTTTCGGGTAAAGTATCAAGCAGTGTTTCTATTGCAGGAATGCCAGACGCTCTTGCTTTTTACTTTGAGGGGGGAGGAAAAATAAAAATTGGTGAGGAAAAAATAGGGGATTCTTTGAATTTTGCTCTCCGGTACGAAAATAACAGTATTTTTATAAAAAATCTGGCAATTATCGAGAATGGGGAATATTCAAATTTTGATGGTATGATTGATCCTAAAAGAAAGTATCTGGACATGGACATGAAATTACAAGAAACCGGTACTTGGGTGTTTTATCCTTTAATAAAATATTTGACTGCTAACAGGGCTAAGTTATCTGGAGACTTAAAAGTTAGAGGTGCTTTTAAAGAACCTTTAATTTACGGAGAAATAAATCTCCAGGAAGCAGATTTGCTCGTGAGAAATTCGGGAATAAAGATAAAAGAACTAAAGGCGATGGCTTCATTCGAAGGTGCAGAAGGGAAGTTGGAAAATCTCTCAGCTTTGTTAGGTGAAGGGAAAGTGCAAGCAGAGGGTAGAGTTAGATTAAGAGATAATGAGTTTGATATAAAATTGTCCTTGAGAAATACTCCAATTAATTGGCAATATGTCAACACTATTATCGACGGAGATTTATTAGTAAGAAAAGACCGTAAAAATATACGTATAGAGGGAAATGTAGAGCTTAGTAGAGCTACAATTACAATGGAATTTGAGCAAAAAGGAGAAAAGAGCAGACGTCCTTCGAACCTTTTTTTGAATTTAACCTTTGATGCAAATCAGGGTAACGTTTGGATACGGAATGATCTGGCTAATATTGAACTGGCAGGAAAGGTAGGAGTAAGTTATGAAGGCGGTCCACTCTTGCTTTCAGGGAATTTAGAGGTAAGACAGGGGATGTTTTACTATCTTTACAAGAGTTTTGAAGTTATAGAAGGAAAATTCAATTTTAATGAATCTCCAGAAATAAATCCGAACATTGATGTGAAAGCTATAACCTTTATTTCTTCCAGGTCAAATGGAAATCATGAACAGGATACTGTATTCCTTGTGGTTTCAGGAACTATGAAAACACCCGAATTTGATTTGTATTCCAAGTCTTCTCTATCAAAGGCTGAATTAATGACCCTGCTTTCCTTAAATCTTGGATGGGAAGATCTGACTTCTGTTAAGCCTATCGGGCAGTCAGTTACCGAAACGGCTTTTAATTACTGGGTAAGGCAAACCCTGAACCGCAGGTTGAAAGAAGAGTTCGGTATTGACGTTTTGGAAATGCAGGGAGGAAGCGGACATTATGAATTTGTTGTTGGTAAATATGTAACTGATAAGCTTTTCGTCAAAGCCAGAACTGATATTCAATCTTACGGAATATCTGAAGTCCAGGCTGAGTATAAGGTGAAAAAATGGGGATATATAACGGCAGAAAAGGACTTTCTGGGTAAAACCAGATTTCTTTTTAATCTGGAATGGAGATATTAATTTTTTCAGAAATTAAATATCAAAAATTAAAAAGCAAAATGACAAATAAAAATGTAAAAACAAAAAAAAGAATAGCACGCAGATTTACGCGGATTTAAAAGGATTTTTTATTTGTTTTTTTTATTTTATTTTTGAATTTTGATTTGTAGTTTTGCATTTTGATGTTTGATTTTTGAATTATAATGGCATTGACAAATGAAGTTTTTTTGATAAAAATATATTGGTGCCCCTGTAGCTCAGTGGATAGAGCACCGGTTTCCTAAACCGGAAGTCGTAAGTTCGAGTCTTACCAGGGGTATATACAATACAGGGGGAATGATGGCAAAACACAGAAGAAAAGATTTAAGGCACGATGAATTTAAGGAAACCGTCGAAAATATAATTATTTTTTACGAACATCATAAAAAAACAGTTTTATGGATGGCAACCGGCTTTGTCATACTTCTGATAATTTTGTTTGCATACAAAAATAACAAACAAACAAAAATAGCAGAATCTAAAGAAGTGTATAATATGGGTGTAATTTTATACAATAGTGGTAATTTCAATCAAGCAAAGATGCGATTTCAAACAGTTGTTGATAAATATTGGGGTACAACCTTTGTTAACCGGTCGAAATTTATGTTGGCTAACATAAGCTATAAGGAAGGTAATTTGGATGATGCACTGGATAAATTCCAGGCATTTGTAAGTGGAAATTACGATGAGTTTTTTACTCCCAGCGCGTATCAGGGGATTGGACAGTGCTATGAGCAAAAAGGTGATTTGGGTAAAGCCATAGCTAATTATGAAAAAGCAGAGAAAAAATTCAAAGACAATTTTGCCAGAGCAGAATGCCTGTTGAGTCTTGCTAGGCTATATCTTAGTCAGCAGAAAACGGATGAAGCTGAGGCTATTCTAGGGCAAGTACTTGACATATCTGAGGATGCTGAAGTTCTTGAAAAAGCGGAGGAAAAATTAAAATTAGTTCAGGTTCAAAAAGAATTTAATGAATGAATCCTTAATAAAAGAAATAAGAAAGGATATTAGTGAAAAAAAACTCGATGCAGTTATTGTAACCGATATTTACAAGATTCTTTATCTTTTAGGTATCAATGCCTCCTTTAATATAATTGAAATAGGCTTTTATCTTCTTGTCACTAAAAAAGAAATATTCTTGATAGGAGATCCTTTTTCTTTTTCTCTAGTAGAGGTTCCAAGAGGAGTTAAAATAAGAAGAGCAGATATGATGAGCATACGAAAAGAGGGGTTTTCCACGATTTATGAGTTAAGGGATCTTCTTACGAAACTTAAAATAAAAAAAATCGGTTCCTTTGGCGATATAAGATTAGCAAAGTTTGGAACAGTTGAAATTCAGGATCCTTTTATTAGGTTTTTCTTAATGCCGGATGAAAAAAGGGTTTCTATTTTCAAAGAAAACGCTTCAATTTGTGAGAAAGTATTAAAAAAATGTCTTCAGGAGTTAAAAAACGATTCCCGTGAAATATCTGTAAGAAATATAATTGATGAGGCGATCTATAGATTTGGAGGAGAAAGGAGAGCTTTTCCGACAAAGGTGATTTTCGGAAAAAATACTTCTAATCCCTTCGCCTTGAGTAATAACAGAAAATTAAAAGACGGCGATACGATAATAATAAATTTCGGAATTATACGTTCGGGTGTAGGTATAGAGATTGCTAGAACATATATATGGAGAACTGCAGACAAGTTTTTAGAAAGAACTTACAATGACATAACCGAAATATATAGGAAATTCTTATCTTTCATATCCCATGGTAAAATAGCCAAAGAAATTTATAAGTATGTACTCGAGCTTATAAAAGATAAAGGTTATGATAAATATTTTGTTCCGCCTATTAACGCTCCGTTAACACTTAGTGGAAAAGGGATAAGTATCTCAGAAACCAGCAATTTTATTATAAAGGAAAGGACTGTTCTTTATCCCCAGTTGAGTTTCTATTTTCCTGAAAAGTTTGGGATAAAATTCCAGAACGTTTTCTTTTTGGAAGGGAAAAATTTCAATCTTACCAATTTCTTTAATGAAGGAGAAGTAAATGTTCTTCTTGTTCCCGATCAGGTCTGAAAGCCGTGTTAGAAGATTTCCGGTTGTAACCGTATCCCTTATTGGTTTAAATATTCTGGTTTTTCTTTTTAGCTATCCTGCTATGAAGAAGCAAAATAGTATTATAGAAGAGAAAGCTATGAAGCTTTACGAAATTGAGATAAGAACATTAACACCCGAAGATCCTTCTGAAATTCTTGAGTACGCAAAGGATCCGGAAGCCTTAAGAGAAAAAATTAAAAGTAGAGAAATAGCAATGTCGGATGAATTATGGGAAGAATGGAAAAAAGCTTACGATGATTTTCAAAAGGCAATGAATGATAGGCTTGCAAGGAAATATGGTTTCGTTTCAACTGACTTTGATATTTCTACGTTGATAACTTCCATGTTTCTCCACGCGGGATTTATGCATCTTTTCGGAAATATGTGGTTTTTATGGTTGGTAGGCCTTAACGTTGAAGATGACTGGGGAAGACCTTTTTTTCTTGGTTTCTACCTGATTTCCGGTATTTTTGCATCGCTTCTTTTTGCTGCAATGACCCACTCAGGGCTACCGTTAATTGGTGCTTCCGGTGCAATCGCCGGGGTAATGGGTGCTTTTGCAGTCCAATATTATAAATCTAAGATATACTTTATACTTTTCCCCTTCATTTTTAAAGCGTTTCCGCTTTACGCCTGGTTTTATCTCCCGTTGTGGTTTATAAATGAGTTGTTTGGAGCCATATATTTTAGTGATTATTCCCCCACTGCTCTTTGGGCACATGTAGGAGGATTCGGTTTTGGGGTTTTCGTTGTAGTGCTTCTCCGATATAGCGGACTTGAGCGGAAATACCTGACGCCGCTTGTTGAAGAGACCTTAAATATAATGGATGCCGACTTCAGCAAAGCAGTTGAAGCAAGAAGCGCAGGTAATACAGATGAAGCCGAGAAGCATCTTAAACAAATATTATTGAGGGAGCCTTCTAATCTTGACGCAGCTGAAGAATTAATAGACATTTATATTAAGGGGGGCAAGAAAAAGGAAGCGGAGTTGGTTGCAAAAGAGACGTTTAGAATGCTTAGAATGGATAAGAAAGAGCCCTCTATTATTTTAAATTTTTATGAGGGAGTGTTAGAAGAAAAAAATATTATTTCAGGTTTGAGTCCTTATGATTTTTATTTCATTTCTCAAATGTATACAAAGAGAGAACAGCAAAAAGAAGCCGCAAAAGTTCTTGCTATCGCTTATAAGGAGAACAGGGATACCAACGACGCGCCGTATATATTACTTCGTCTCATCAGAACGCTGGCGCTGAGCGGAAATCAAAAATTTCTAAAGAAAGCACTTTTTGAACTGCAAAAAAGATTCCCAGAGATAAAGAATAAAGCAATTGCGATATTGAGGGAAGTTAGAAACGGACAGCAATGAATATAAAAGAAGAAACAACGAATCGCATAAATCAAACTTTGTTAGTGTGTTGGTGCGTGGGTCAGAGTATATATGATGTTCTTGGTATTTAATATTTTGCTGGGTCTTTATCCGGAATTGAAGGCCGATTCATTACTGATACCGCCAAAAGATGAGTGGTTTTCTGAGGACAAATTCCATCATTTTGCGCACTCAGCCGCTATTTCTTCCTCAATATATCTTATTGCGAATAACATAACGAAAACGGATGATAATACTTCTTTTTATATTTCGTTTTCGATTTCTTCGCTGATTGGTTTATCAAAAGAAATAAAAGATAGTAAAGAAGAAAAAGGTACCGCTTCCTCAAAAGATCTCATATTCGATATTGCTGGTGTTCTATTTGGTATACTGTTGGTGTCACTCGGAGGCTCGTAATATTTAGGGCTATATAGTACCTACCTTATTTATGGGTAGATGTATTTTTTAATATAGTATATCAATCATAGACGCGGAATTTGAAGATTAAATAGCAAAATGAAAAAATACAAATCAAAGTTCAAGGATAAATCAACAAACAAAGAAACAACGGATTGTGCGAATAGCGCAAATATTTTTTTAGTATTTTTGGTTGGGTGGGGGATAATTTTAAATTTTCATTTGTCATTTTGCTTTTTGAATTTTGGTATTTTATTTGCCGGAAAAACTGTGTAAATTTAAATGATATATTTAATGAGAGAAAAAATAATTGATTAATAATATTATGGAATTAACTGGTTTTCCTGTTTATCTTCAGTTATCTGAAAAAGAATTCAAGATTAGAATAGAAAAATTATATAGTATACTAAACTCCTGTACTCTCTGCGGTCATAAATGTGAGGTAAACCGCCATTACGAGAAAGGTATATGTAATTCAGGTTTCAACTTAAAAATTTCTTCGGTTTTTCCTCATTTCGGAGAAGAAAGACCTCTGGTGGGGACTCACGGTTCTGGTACGATATTTTTAAGTAATTGCAACTGTAAGTGTGTTTATTGCCAAAATTTTCGTATTTCTCATCTGGGTGATGGGGAAGAGGTAGACGAAGAAGAAATTGCAGGTAAAATGATTTATCTGCAGGATATAGGTTGTCATAATATAAATTGGGTTAGCCCGACGCATTTTGCACCGCAGCTAACTAAATCACTTTTTATTGCCAGAAAAAAAGGCCTTAAGCTTCCTGTTGTATATAATACCGGCGGATACGATTCTCTGGAATTAATAAAGATGTTAGCAGGCATAATAGATATATATATGCCGGATATTAAATATGGAAACAATAAAAATGCCTTTAAGTATTCAGGTACGAAAAATTACTGGGATATCGTAAAAGTCTCGGTGAAAGAAATGCATTCTCAGGTAGGAGATTTGATAATAGATGATTCTGGTATAGCTAAAAGAGGTTTGCTGGTTCGTCATCTTGTTTTGCCGAATATTCTTGCCGGGTCGGATAAGGTTTTAGAGTTCATAGCAGATGAAATATCGAAGGATGCGTACGTGAATATTATGAAGCAGTACACTCCATACTTTAAAGCTTCAGAGTACAAAGAACTCACAAGAGGAATTACCCAGGAAGAATATATGAGAGTCTTGAATAAGGCAAAGGAACTGGGACTGCGAAGAGCGACTTAATCCCGCCCCCAATTATTTTACCACAGAGCCCACAGAGTAACAAAAAAAAATCACAGAGAACTCTGAGAAAGAACAAAAAAAACAGAGATCACAGAGAAAAAATTATATTCTTAGTTTATCCCAACCCGCATGACCCGGAAAAGTCTAATATAAAGTAATGAATCAAGAATGAAGAACTTAAAACCATAGGAGTTGACAGAGGTAAAAAAACTTGTATTTTAGTATAAGTATCGGAGAAAGAGGAAGGGAAGGAATGAAAAAAGCTTTAATCATAGCGTTACTTGTTGTTTTTTGTTTAAATATCGATTCGGTTTTTGCTCAAAGCAGATATGAAGATTCTCTTGCACTTGTGGAATTATATGATAGTACAAATGGCGATAGCTGGACGAATAATAGTGGATGGAAAACCGGTCATCTGGATACATGGTATGGCGTGATAGTTACCGGCGGTCGAGTGAGCGTATTAAATTTGGGCAATAATGATTTAGCAGGTAGTATTCCTTCTTCAATTGGCGATTTGACTAATTTAGATCTTTTGAATCTTTCTTCCAATCAGCTTACAGGTACCATTCCATCCGAGATCGGCAACTTGGCGAATTTAACAGATTTGTGGCTTGACGGTAATCAACTTACAGGTACAATTCCCACCCAAATCGGCGCTTTGACGAATTTAGCATTTTTGTATCTTAGAAACAATCAACTTACAGGTACAATTCCTCCTGAGATCGGTAATTTGTCGTATTTAACATATTTGAATCTTTCTTCCAATCAGCTCACAGGTACAATTCCATCCGAGATCGGCAATTTGACGGACTTAATTGGTTTGTATCTTAATGAGAATCAGCTCACAGGTACAATTCCCGCCCAGATTGGTAATTTGACGAATTTAACAGATTTGTGGCTTAGCGACAATCAGCTTACAGGTTCAATTCCCCCGGAAATTGAAAATTTGACGAATTTAAGATATTTATTGCTTGATTACAATCAGCTTACAGGTTCAATTCCCCCGGAAATGGGGGATTTGACGAATTTAGCATCTTTGTCTCTTTCATACAATCAGCTTACAGGTTCAATTCCCCCGGAGGTAGGCAATTTGACGAATTTAGAAGAATTAGGGCTTAATTCCAATCAGTTCACAGGTACAATTCCCGCCCAAATCGGCGCTTTGACGAATCTAATATGGTTGGTTCTTTCTAATAACGAATTTACAGATTTACCATCTCTATCGGCATTAACCTCATTGATCAGCTTAGTAATTCAAAACAATAAATTCACGTTTGAAGACATTGAGCCGAATATTGGTGTTGCCAGTACGTTTATTTATTCACCTCAGGACAGTGTTGGTGAAACTATCGATACAACAGTAAATGAGGGTTCATCCTTTACAATGTCCGTTTCCGTTGGCGGTGACAATAATCAATACCAATGGAAAAAAAATGAAAGTGTAATACCCTCCGCGACTGATAGTTCTTATACAATAAGTTCGGTAACCACCAGTGATTCTGGAAGTTATATATGTGAAATCACAAATACTGTTGCCACGAAATTGACCCTTTATTCCAGACCGATAAATGTTACTGTTAACGGTTCAGCGGTCCCGGAGTCTGATTTACCCAAAGTTTATTCGATGAATGTGAGAGGAATAACGGCAAGCAATAAGCTTAAAGTCAGGTATACTCTGCCCAAGAAATCAATTGTTAATTTCTGGTTATATGATGTAAAGGGTGCAAAGGTAGAAGAAATTTCGGAAGAAAAACCCGCAGGGTTTTATTCAAGAGATATAGATATGAATGACGTATCGAAAGGGGTTTACTTCTTGAAAATGCAGGCAAATGATTTTACCAAAACAGGCAAAGTTGTTTTGATGTAATTTTTTTAAACTAAGCCGTTGGCTTTTAGCCGAGACTGTTAGCTCTAAACCAAATAAAACCTTTGTGTTCTCTGTGTCTTTGTGTGAGATTGATTTGGGGTTGGGGGTTGGGTTTTAAACAAACTAATATATTTTTTTGTTTTTTTCTGTGATCTCTGTGTTTTTCGTTTTTACTCTGTGTCCTCTGTGTTAAACATTTTTTTCGTGTTTTTCGTTTATTTCGTGGTTAAATAAACCTTTTAAATCTGTGTTTATCTTGTCCTATTACTTTTTTAAGATTTTTTCATTTTTCTTAATGAGGTCGATTCTCTGCTGTACGCAAACTGCCGTGCGTAATCCGTCTTCCGGGGTATTTATTGTAAAGTCCACTAATTTATCAACGGTGGTCTTTGCTACATGCATTCTTGTGTCAGATGATCCGTAATAAATAAATAAGTCACCATTATCACGCGCTACCCAGCCATTACTGAAAACCACATTAGAAACATCTCCTATTCGTTCAGCCCCTCGAGGTGAAAGCAGCTGTTGTCCCGGTCTATAGATTAACTTTGCGGGTTGTTTTAAATCGGTCATAAAACAATAAAGAACGTATCGTAATCCGTCTGCTGTATTCCTGACACCGTGAGCGAGATGCAACCAGCCTTTTTCTGTTTTAATAGGTGGAGGTCCCATGCCGTTTTTTGATTCATTGATTGCATGATAACGGCGTTCCTCGATAATAATTTCTTTATCAATTTTTGCATGTTCTATGCTTTCCGAAAGTCCCCATCCGATACCCATTCCCGAACCTGTTTCAATAAACTCTTCCATGGGACGGGTGTAAAACGCATATTTTCCGTCTATAAAC
Organism: uncultured bacterium; assembly: GCA_964594255.1. Classification (GTDB taxonomy): domain Bacteria; phylum Hydrothermota; class UBA3072; order UBA3072; family UBA3072; genus JAFGHJ01. The sequence continues at coordinate 9,597 of CAZQNI010000033.1, forward strand.
TCAGGATGTAAGACAACATTTCTCTGTTGTGGAAAGGGAGACTTTAAATCATCCAGCCGCTCCCACTTTTTTAAGTCCTTAGTACGAGCGATACCCGCCTGAGCCACTGCGGAAGATAAATCTCCTTTTTTAGCGTTGGAATCCTTCCGTTCCGTACAGAAAATGCCATAAATCCAACCATCTTCATGTTTTGTGAGACGCATGTCATAAACATTTATGTCCGGATCTTCCGTTTGGGGCATTTCTATGGGATAATCCCAGAATTTGAATTGGTCTATACCGGTTGGGCTTTCTGCTACAGCAAAAAAAGATTTCCTGTCGCCTCCTTCAACTCTAGTTACAAGAAGAATCTTACCGTTTAATTCAATGGCTCCCGAGTTGAAAACCGAATTAATTCCTAACCTCTGTATAAGATTTGGATTGCTCTCGTAATCCAAATCGAAACGCCACGTGAGAGGTGTATGTTCCCGGGTTAAAACAGGATATATATAGCGATTATAAATCCCATGGTATTCTTCTATGGGTTTATTTTTTCGATTGATTAATTTTTTTTGTTTTTCAAAAAGATACTTGAGTTTTTTGTCAAAAGTTTCTTTATCTTGAATAGCCATATAAACCTCCCTCTAAGTTTAAAAATCGAATAACTGATCTATTGTCTGATAAAAATATACGTTTTTTTGAACTTGTCAAGACAAGGTTTTTGTATTAGTAGATGAGCGAGGAGACAATATTCTTTCCTGCTTTGTGATTTCGTAGTTAGATTTAATTGTAGGGTCTTGACAAAGGGATGTATTATATTATATTAACAACGGGCAGTAGCTCAATTGGGAGAGCGCCTCCCTCGCACGG
>CAZQNI010000034.1:0-10377 GCA_964594255.1 uncultured bacterium
ATCAGCAGCTTGCCTTTGCCAACACAATTCAGGGTATAATAAGGGGAGCGAACTATGTAGATGGCACTCTTTATGGAATTGGGAGAGCCGCAGGTAACTGCCCTCTGGAACTTTTGATGTCTTTTCTTAAAAATCCTAAATTCGACATCAGACCGATATTAGAAGTTATAGGGAAGTATATTATTCCTTTACAAGACCAAATAGAATGGGGTTACAATATACCGTATATGATTGCCGGAATATTGAATTTACACCCCAGGGATTCAATGGCACTTCTCGATCTTGACAAGGACGACCCTACAAGATCCGATTACAGAGCTTTCTACGAAAAGTGCCTTGATTTGATATAGGAAAAAAGAATTCAGAAGGTGCGAAGTCAGAATCCAGAATTTCACCACCCTACCCAATAATTGGACACAGATAAACGCGTATTTACATGGTTTTATTTGTTTTTTCTGAATCGGATTTCTAGATTCTAAACCACAATCTCTTCTTTTGATATATTAAAAATTAAAACATCCACGCATATCCGATTTTTGCGAAAAGACTTCTGTCGGTTTGTATTACATCAGTATCTAAATCTCCATAATAATTATCTGTATATCCTATGTATAAAGCGGTTTGCGGGTTAATTTTATATGAAAGAAGAATCTGACTTAGAAGTTCCTGTTCTTCTTGTTCTACATAATCAATGTAAAGATAGGGGTCTTTCTTGTAGTTGGCATATTGGAAAATCGTTCTCATAAAGATTCTCTCATTGAAATGATACATCAATTTAACGTACTCTCTGTTCGCTGTGTAGAGCCTGCCGTCTTCAACATCCAAATATTCATAATAATGATCGAGACTGACCGATATGCGAGTTCCTATTTTAAAAGTTGCGCTAACACCTAACTGAATTCCAGTGCCGGGACGAATGTTGTCATAATCTATTCTGTTGCCAAAGACACTCCACAAGTTAAAACTAAACCATTTTGCAGGTTGCCCTCCGACCCAATAATTCAAATAACTGGTTTTAAATTCCTGTTCCTCATAACGGTCTTTTGAGAGCTGCCCATAAACACCACAGTAAGACTGAAGAGGACCGTTGTAATTGAAATTGGCTTTTAGTTCTTTACGTGCTGTGTTGCCGCTGGAATCTTTTCCCAAATCAGCACCGAGGTAAATGTTTATCCATGTAAACCAATGCTCCGGTCCCGCTCTCCATATATAATTTCCTCCGACATCGACATATCTGTAACCTGTTTGATTTTCGAACCCAAGATCTGCGCGGAAATCCGGACTCATTTGTTCATATATTCCGAAGAAATTATATCTTTTGTTATCATGAGAATAATATCCAGAAATGCCATTTCCTCCGAATGCATCTGTAGATTGCTCGTGTTGCGATGCAATGTCGTCCGGATATAAGGTTCTTGAACCAAGAACCTGCCATCTAATGTGATCACTTTTTGTGATACGTACTATGCCATCGAGACCGAGGACTCGATTGTAATAATTTTCTCCTTCCCTGTCGGACAGGAGAAATCCGATATTTGATGATTGTCCGAAATCGCGTATATATCTAATGATCGTACCGTAAGATTTCCCTTCGATGGTATCGGGAGTAGATCCTTCAAGAGAGGGGATAACTAAGTTTGTTACAGCATCTTGAGCTGAGAAAAAACCTATAGTGTTTTTACCTTCTTTACCTGTTAACTTAACCCCAAAGTCCGGATCGGCTAAGGTTCTTGTATGGACTGCATCGATACTTGTTTCAAAAAAGTCGTCTCCTTCGAGAAAAAATGGCCGTTTTTCAGGATACCATAATTCGAATGGGTTATTTATATCTACTTGTATTACGTCAGATTCAATAGTCGAGTAATCTGGATTAATTGTTGCGCTCAGCTTAAGATTGTTCGTGAGTCCCCAGCTTGAAGTGAGACCAATTTCGTAGAAATCTTCCGTTTCAAATCGTCCCGAAGACCAATCTTCTCTTTCTTGCGCAACAAGGGAAGTAAATGTAGGAACCAGTTCAATATCCCTCCCCGGTATTACGTCCTCAAAACCAGCAAGCTTTAATAACTGGCAAAAATAGCAGTTGTTGTTCCTGTCTCTCGGAAACGCACCTATATGATGGCGTACATTTCTTGGATAACTTCTCACCGCATCGAAACCCCATATCTGCTCACCCTCTTTGCGGGGAAATTTGAGTGAAGGGAAAGGTATCGCCATCTCGACAATATATCCTTCATCAGTGATACGACCATCCGATTCCCAAATTGCGTCCCATGAACCCCCTCCTCCGGAAACACTTTCGATAATATCTGCCTGAATACCCAAAGGATTGCAAGCAAAATCATAGCATCTCCTCTCGTCGTTGAAGGTATCGAACAGAATAAGAACCCAGTCATTATCCCATATGTTATCTCTATCGCAAAAATTAACTCTTATTTGCGATGGGTCAGGATCATAGGCTTTAAACGCAACATAAATATTGTAGTTGTCGTAAGCAATATAAACTTCGGTTTTAACTGGAGCAGGAATGTTTTCTCCGGGACTAACCTCAATGTTAGCATCTATTTTAACTGCCCCTCCCCATTCCTTCTCATCAAGAAACCCGTCTACTTTTATTTCAGTCTCAATCCTAGGAATTCTAAGGGGATCTCTCTTTTCTACCAGTTTATCCCCGTTAGAAGCGGAGACAGGCTGCTCGACAAATAATATCGAGAGGAGTAAAAATTCTAGCCAGAAAGTTTTTGGCGAGCATGCGTGTTTAAGGTTTTTAATAATTCTTTTCTTCAAGTTTTTCTCCCTCTTTAATTTTACATTATACGGCAAATATAATATTTGTCGAGGGGTCTTTTAAATAGCCGCGAAAGCACCAAGACACAGAGAACGATTTTGCGTTTTCTTTTAAAACTTATATTAAAATCTGCGTTTATCCACGTCCAATTACTGGGTGTGGCGGTAGCTTCTTAATTCTAGCTTCTGACTCCTATCTTCTTTTTTACAATTTTCTTAATTTTATTCCTCCGTTTGTAGTGCTTGCATTTATTTTCGGGCCACCTTCCCCCATTTTTCCTTTAATGTATTTGTTTTTATGCTTTGAGGTAACCTCTAATGGTATATCGTTTAAATCTACTCCCCCGTTTGTGGTACTTAGCTCGAGATTTGCGTTAAGGGATGAAGGTAAACCGAGTTTGATTGAGCCGTTTGTTGTTCTGATTTCGATATCTTCTTTTATCTTCTTTACCTCCGCATTTATGTTACCGTTTGTTGTTTTTAAATCTTTTATTCCTTCACTTTTTACTACTATTTTACCGTTTGTCGTTACCGCGGATACGAAACCATTTACGTTTTCAATTTTTATTTTACCATTAGTGCTTTTTGCTTCTATATCCCCATCGACGTTTTCAACTTTAATTTTTCCGTTAGTCGTAATTAACTCTGAAGGTCCTTTAGTTCTCTTCAAAGCTATCTTCCCATTTGAGGTTCTCACCTCAGAAATAACAACATCACCGGGAACCTTGATTTGATAATCAACGTTAATTTTTTTCCCTGAATATTCGCCCTTCACCAAACATTTGATAAAATCCCAGACGCCAAAGTCCTTCTCCGTTTCTTTCGATTCTTTTGTACCTTTACCGGAATAAACAGTCTCTATCTTCATTTCTTCATCAACGGAAACCTCTATTTTAACCTTGGTCAACTCTTTCATACTTTTATCCGATCCAATAGCGGCATTAACTTCTACCTCTTTTTTATCCCATCTCTCGATCTCTATTTTTCCGTTGCTATTGGATACTGTAATTTCGGTTCCTGGTTTTACATCGTAAGTTTTTCTAAACTCCATTTCATATCTGTGGCTGCATTCTACGCTTAAGGGAGCCGCAATAAACAGTACACCCAGAAACATAAGTAACCCTTTGTTAAATCCTGCTTTCATTTTTTCCTCCTTTTGTTTTTACTCTACTGTTAATTCCCCAGTTAATCTTTTTATTTTATAAACAGACAGATACCAATCGAACCGAGCCTGGGTCAACGAATACTCCGCTTCAAGTAAGTCTTCTTCCGCCTCCAAAAATTCTATTATCGAGGCTTCCCCTAGTGTGTATCTCTCGTTGGTGGCATCGTGACTTTCTCGGGCGAATTCAAGAGTTGCTTCTGCAAGGTCAAGTTTTTCTTCTGTTTCTTGATAACTTAAATATCCATCTTCAACCGCAACGGTAAGTTCTCTCTCTCTATCTTGCAAATTTATATCCGCTAAATCCTTCTTTAGTCTATTGATTGTATATGTGTTAAATCTCGAAAAACCGGTAAATATGGGAACAGTTATAGATAAACCAATTGAGTAATCATAACTATCCCTTAAAGTGGAAGAACTTGGGAATTCATCTCCTGTATGCTGGAAATCCGTGAAGAAAGAAACAGAAAAGAGGTCTTCCGTTGTACCTCCTAATAGATCGTATTTTGCCGCACTACTTTCCGATTTATATTTGTTATATAGAGGATCGGTTTTCATCGCCATATATTGAATCGAATCTTTTGAGGGAATCTCAAATTCAATTTGAGGTTCTTCGAGCTCGAGGGAATCTTTTGCCGTTAAGCCTAAAATATTGTTCAGCATTAAGGCGGAAACCCTCGCCTGTTTTTTTGTGTCAAGCAGATTTATCTTAGATTGGAAGTAATCGACCTTTGCTTTTAGAACTTCCGCGTTCGAAGCCAGACCAAGAGCCTTTTTCTCTTCTACCAAATTTAGGTTTTTTTCGGTCCTGTTTACTCCCGCGTTTCTGCTTTCGAGTAACTTTTGCATCATCAACGTCTTCAGATATTGAAAGGCAATATCATATATGACGCTATTTTGCGCATCAACAAAGGAATAATAAGCTGAGCTGTTTCTGTAATGAGTACTGAAAGAATTATATAAATCTCCGGGCCCTATTTCCCAGCTAGCTGATAGACTGTATCCGCTGGTTGTATCAAATAAAGAAACTCCCTCGGTTTCGCTCTGGGTTTTCATCCAGCTGTATCCTCCGTTTATTTCCGGTAAGAGTTCGGAGTAGACAAATGAATTAGTTTTTTGCTCAATAATAAAGTTTTTTTTAGCCTTAAGATATATAGGGCTTTCTTTCAGTCCCAATTCTATCGCGTCTTCTAACGTCAAATTAAATGCAAACAATAATAAAACAATCAAATTAACCTCCTTCGATTTCGCCGTCTCTTATTTTGATGATTTTTTCCGCTTTCTCCGCAAGCTCTTTCTCATGGGTTATCATTATAATCGTCTTGCCACTTTTATATAGCTCTTCAAAAATTGATATTATAGATTCTCCCGTTTTGGTATCCAGGTTGCCTGTCGGTTCGTCGGCAAGAATGAGATTCGGTTCGCCAACCAGAGCTCTGGCGATAGCGACTCTCTGGCGTTCCCCTCCGGAAAGTTCCGTCGGAAGATGATTCTTCCTGTTGCCCATTCCAACTTTCTCTAAGGCTTTCATAGCCATATCATTACTGTTCTTTTCGGTTGTGTTCCGGTACAGAAGCGGTAACTTTACATTCTCTAGGACATTCTCGCGGGGCAACAAATAAAAAAACTGAAACACGAAACCTATTTCTCTGTTTCTAAAGGCAGAAAGTTGGTCGTCGGAATAAGTCGATACTTCTCTTCCTTTATACATATATTCTCCGCTCGTAGGTAAATCCAGACATCCGAATATATGCAAAAGTGTAGATTTGCCGGAACCGGAAGGTCCTATAATTGCAATAAACTCTCCTTCCTTAACTTTAAGTGACATATTCTTAATGGCTTCTACTTTTTCTTCTCCCATATCGTATTCTTTTCTTACATTTCTTGCTTCGATAAGTAATTTACTCATAACGCAAACACTCCACAGGTCTTAAATTTGCTGCTTTTTTTGCGGGGAAATAGCCGGAAAAAACTGAAATAACAAGAAGAACAATGACGGTCGTTACGGGTATCTCGGCCGACAGAGTAGGCTTGCCGATAAATTCAAATATACCCACTTCAGGTATAAACGAACAGAGCCAAACGAGTAAAAAACTAAATAGAAGCCCCACCGTTCCGCCAATCGCTGACAACAAAAGTGATTCTAAGAGGAATTGACGCAGAATATCGGATTTAGTCGCCCCAACGGACCGTTTTATTCCGATTTCTCTTGTCCTCTCATCCACTATGAAATACATGATATTCGCAATTGCGGCTCCGGCTATAAGTAAAGTCATAGCACCGACTATAGACAGGAAAATTTCGATTCCTTTAGTCATTTTATCCATCATCTTTTCCGATTCTGCTACATCCCATGTCCCCAGAGCTTCCTTATCTTCAGGGTCGAATTTATACTTCTCTCCAAGAACTCTGCTAATTTCTTCCTGGGCTTTTTTTGATAGATCCGGAGATATGGGTTTATAAACCATATCACTTATATACAGCCAGCCGTACATCGTTTTAAAAGTCGAGTATGGAATAAAAACTGCGTTTTGATCGTTACCTGAATAGCAATTATGCTGGATTTTTTTCTTCATTACTCCGATAACCGTAAAAGGGATACCATTTAAAAGAATTCTTTTGCCAACAGCGTCCTCGGCGCCGAAAATTTTTTCCTTTTCTTCATCCCCGAGAAAGATAACTCTTCTTCTCTGTTCTACGTCCAGTTTGTTTAGAAATCTTCCTTTTCCGGCATCGATAGACCTCATCATTCCGTATGAAGGATTTACTCCGCAAACCTTAGCGTTACGTAGAACCTCTCCATATTTTATAGGCCGATTCCAGTGTATATATTCGGGAGAGGCTTTTTCGATGATATCGATCCTTTCTTTCAAGAGTTCTGCGTCTTCCGGGACAAATCTAATATTTCTGCCAATGCCGAGACCCTTATAGGGAACACTTGTTTGTCCGGGCCAGAGTATGCCTATGTGTTCCCCCAGTCCCTGGAGACCTTTTTTTACCTGTAGCATAACCCCTACGCCGAAAGCCATGTTAAGAACAATCGCGGTAGTTCCCCACGCAACACCGAATATAACAAGGAGGAATCTCATTCTATATGCTTTAAAATCCTGCGACAATTGAATTAATACCCGTTTCATTTTTTTACTTCGTCTCCTTCTTTTAATCCGGAAACAACTTCTATATTTAATCCATCAGACAAACCGATTTCAACATCCCTCTTTTCTCCGTTTGCAAGATAAACATATGTTTTTTCCTCTTCAAATTTTACCGCACCCTCAGGGATTACGAGTACACCGTTCCGTTCGTCGATAATAATATCGGCGGTTGCCGAATAGCCTACTCGGAGAGGCTTGTTGCCCTTTTCTGTAACTATTATCTCAATATCAAAAACTGTGGCTCCTTCCTTATTCCGTGCTTTCGGAGCTATAATATCTATAATTCCATAAACTTCCTCATCAGGTATAGCTCCTACTGTTATCTTTGCTTTCATTCCTTCTTCCAATCTTCCCACATCTATTTCGTCAACGACTCCTTTAAATAATAGATCTTGAAGGCGCGCGATTTGCATAAGCTCTGTGCCTGGCTGATAAGAAGTAAGCGGCACAACGGGATCCCCGATGCTGACATTTCTGGAAAGAATTGTTCCGGATACAGGTGATCTGATTATAGCATCAAGCGCAGTACCTCCGACTTTTGCGCTGCCTTTCTCCATTAAATCTAATTGCTGTTTCGCCAGATTGTAATTGGATTGCGCTTCCTGTAAATCCTGTTGCATATTTTCGTATTCTTTATCGGATATTAGATCTTTTTCGAAGAGAGTTTGCTTTCTTTCGATGTCTTTTTTCGCGTTTTCCAACCGGATTTTTGCTACTGTGACCTCTTTTCTGACAGAGGCAAGTTCGAAAGGAGTCGGCGTAGGGCTTATTTCAAAAATAGGGTCTCCCTTTTTGACTACGTCCCCGATTTCAACGAAAATCTTTTTTACAACTCCCGAAAAAGTCGACTTTACACTCGTTTCATACTTAACCTCGATTGTGCCGAGAGCCACCGCAACATCTCTTATATCACCTTTCGATACTTTTATAGCGGGATTTTTCTCCTCACTGCCATTTCCGCGGCTGAAAGCGAACAAAAGAAATACAACAAATACGATGGATGAAGATACAAGTATAAATTTTTTCTTGCGAAACATTATTTAACCTCCTTACGTGAAATAAAATTTAATTTTGCCACACTCATCTCTTTTTCTGTTTGACGAACGCAGAAACGAAAAAGTTTCAACTTCCGCTATTGTATATATACAAAATTCCCTCTAAAAAATTCATTCCAAATATCAGCTCTTTTCATTCTAACCATTAAACCTAATTTGTACTATTGAATTAATACAAAGATATTATAATGAAATTTGTATAATTTGTCAAGGGGTTTCCATGTTTGATTGTTGTGGTATTGGTAAAATGATCAAGCTGTAATGGTTTAAAAAAGGGTGCTGGGCCAATGCTTACATAAATTAAATATTAAAAATTAAAAAGCAAAATTACATATAAAAATGTAAAAATAACTACCCCCTCCGAAACTCAAAAATTAAAAGATTTTTTTGTATGTGTTTTACTGTTTTTTTTATTTTTGAATTTTGATTTGTAATTTTAAATTTTGATATTTGATTTTTGAATTTAGCGGCTTTGTAGCGATAGGTTCTCTTTGTTTAAAAATGGGGGGTTATGGCTTCGATGAAAGAATTTCGATAAGTTTATCCATCTCCTCTTTTGTTCTTTTTTCCGTTACGGAAACGAGAAGGTGGTTTTGCCACTCTTTTTTGAATTTTCCAAGGTCAATACCGGCAAGGTACCCCTTTCTAATGCCTTTTTTGATTGATTTTTCTGCTCCCGTGGGGATTTCGACAACAAACTCTCTAAAAAAATTTTGTCTGTAAGGGAGTCTAAGGCCTGTTTTCTGAAGCTTTTCTGCAAGATAATGCGCTTTCTGAGTTGTTTTATTTGCTATTCCTCTTATTCCTTCCCATCCATGCAGCGCCAGGTAAATTGCGGCGGCAAGAGCGCAAAGCTGCTGGTTTGTGCAGATATTTGACGTAGCTCTTTCTCTTCTTATGTGTTGTTCGCGCGTTTGCAGAACCATTACATAGCCTTCTTTTCCTTTTTTGTCAATTGTTTTTCCCGCAATTCTTCCAGGCATGCTTCTGATATGCTTTTTCATCGAGGTGAGTATGCCGAGATGAGGCCCTCCGAAGCTCATAGGAATACCCAGGCATTGTCCTTCTGCTGTTGCAATGTCTACCTTGTATTCTCCTGGTGTTTTTAACAGCCCAAGGGATACCGGGTCAAAATGCAATATTACAATAACGCCATGATTTCGGGCTACTTTTACAAATTTCTCTACTTCCTCAAGATTCCCCAGAAAATTAGGATGTTGAATCGCTATACAAGCAGTTCCCTCGTCAATTTTACTTAACTCTTCTGTATCTGTAATACCATCTTTAAGAGAGAGCATTTCTAATGAATAATTTTCCCCTAGATATGTTTTTATGACTTCGAGGTAATAAGGATTAATTCCTTCGGAAACAATCGCTTTCTTTCTATCGGCGTTTATTGCAAGCGCCATAAATATAGCTTCCGCAAGAGCTGTTGCTCCGTCGTAGATAGAAGCGTTTGAAACTTCCATTCCGTTCAATTCGCAAATCATCGATTGATATTCGTAGATTGCCTGGAGAGTACCCTGAGAGACCTCCGGCTGATAAGGAGTGTAAGAAGTATAGAACTCCGCTCTCCCGGTTAGATGTTTTATAGCTGACGGCACATAGTGATCATAAACTCCCCCGCCAGCAAAAACGATTAAATCTTTGTTGAGTTTAGCTGTTTTAAGTATTTCCTCTTTTATTTCCATTTCAGAGAAAGGAGGGGGAAGATTTAATGTTTTTTTTAATTGTAAATCTTCAGGGATTGCTGAAAGTAAGTCTGCAATACCCTTACCTATGTTTTTGAGCATTTCTTTCTGCTGATTTTTATTTACTGGAATAAAATTCACTCTTCTTGAATTACTTTTTTATATTCGGAAGGAACAAGCAACGTTTCTAATTCGGCAGGGTCAGATATTTTTATTTTTACTATCCAACCAGTATCATAGGGATCTTTATTTATTAATTCCGGCTTCTTCTCCAGTTCTTTGTTAACCTTTACAATTTTTCCGGAAACAGCTGCGTAAAGGTCGGTTACTGTTTTTACTGCTTCAATTGTAGCAATAGAATCCCCCTGGACTACTTCTTGCCCTACTTCCGGCAATTCTATAAATACAATATCCTGAAGTTCGGATTGCGCAAAGTCCGTTATCCCTTCGGTAATTTCGCCATTTTCTTTTCTTGTCCATTCGTGATCTTCAGTGTACAAAAGGTCTTTCGGTATTTTTATTTCCATTTC
>CAZQNI010000035.1:0-10090 GCA_964594255.1 uncultured bacterium
TTATCCCTATACCTGTTGTAGGATGGGATAAAAATTTTAAAATTGTTTACTGGAACAGCAGAGCCGAAAACGAATTCGGTAAAGACATTGCTAAACTTCTTGGCCCACCTCTTATGAAAGAAATAAGTAAAAGTTTAGGTTCTTTTGTCGCAGAAGACAAGGAAAACGGTGAAGAGGAAAACGGAAATTCCAATTCCAAAAAGGAACCGCCGACAGTTATTCAGCGCACTGAAATAAAAACCGAGACCACAGAGGAGAAAACCTATGAGTGGGTCTCTTTCCTACTTAGTTCGGAACCTTTACTCAGAGGACTTTCGATGGCAAAAGATATTTCACGAATAGAGTTGTTACAAAAGAAGATGCTTGAATCCAGAAGACTCGCGACTGTGGGTCAATTGATAGGAAGGGTATCCCATGAAACCAATAATCTTTTAATGGAAGTTATGTGTGGACTTAGCGCAGCGGAAAGTAATTCAAAAGATGTAAAAGTCTTAGAAGATATTAATACAGCAATGGAAGGTGCTCAAAAAATAAGGTCTCTCCTGAAAAGTTTACTCTCCAATATAAGAAAAATCAGAGAGGAAAAAAGTTTATTTAACGTGAACGAAATAGTGAAAGGTGTGGCGAACTTTTCAAGGCAAATACTACCCAAGAAAATAAAAATCACTGCAAATTATCTTGAATCTGATGCCAAAATTATGGGAGACCAGGATCAACTTCATCAAATTCTGTTGAATCTTATTATAAACGCAAAAGACGCAATTGCCGACAAAGGTGAAATAACAATCGAAGTCCGAAATGTCTTACGTCCCGAAAAAGACGAAAAAGAAAAAGAATATGTTTCTATCTCAATCGCAGATACAGGCTGCGGTATGAGTAAAACCGTTAAAGATAAAATTTTCGAACTTTTCTTTACAACAAAATCAGGAAACGGAGGAACTGGACTCGGGCTTTACTTTGTTTATAACTCGGTAAAAGAAATGGGCGGATGGATTGAAGTGGAAAGCAATGAAAACGAAGGCTCTACATTCACGATCTTTATTCCAAAGAGGTGATACCGCTTACAAACTAAAGCTCTATCAAGTATATCATTATAAAAGTATTTTAGTCTTATTCCTTACCAATTAAACAATCAACTAAGTTACTAATTGACTAAATTAATTTACCAGTCTTCCAGCATTAAACGAAGCAAAGAATTCTTTACCTTGGTAGCCACGGAATCAACCGCATCTAACTCATCAAACGTAGAGGAATAAATAAATGACTCATTAACAACTTTATCCCACTCATTTTTTTCCTTATCTTTTTTCTTCAGAGAAAACTTCACGTTCACCGATAAACGGTATTCTTCAACTTCACCATCCGGCGTATATGACTCCGGTTTTCTTTCGTAATCATCAATTACTCCGCCTAAAAGGTAATCTCCTTCGGAACTAGTTTCTACCTTTACCCTCCCATCACTAATAAAAGCATCTATTAAATCCTCCGTTAATACTCTACCAATATCTGCGCTTTGTGTTCTGTTTTCCAGAGAAGATATGGACAATGTTCCATCAAAATGCCCACTACTAAAAGAATAAATACAGGAAAGAAAAGATAAAAACAATATCGTTTTTAATAAAACGGAAAACCTTGTAGATAAAACGCTCATTTTTTATACTCAGGTTTGCACAAAATCTAAAAGATGAGGTGTTTTTAGCCAAAAGCCAAAAGCGAAAAGCCAACAGCGTCTGTTATTCATATATCCTTTCCCTGAAATCCTGAATATTATATCCTTTTCTCTTCTGATAAAACCATTTCTGAAAATAAGATGCCTCTTTCGATCTTTGAAGCTCCATTGCGATTTCAGGTACAAGCTCCTTAAGTTTTTCGGTGTCGGGCATTCTAAAATCTATCTGCTTAACAACATACACAGATTCTCCTACCCTAATGGGAGGCAAAACCGCGTTCCTTCTGACATTAAGAGATAAAAAAGCAACTTTTTCAGGAATATTATATTTGCCATGATTTTCCAATGTAAAATAAGTAGTTCTCCCCCATTCCCCCTTTTCCGGCTTACGTGGCAACTTGTCTCCAGAGAATTTCAGAATAGCATAATTCCTTGCCTTCACGGCTGCCTCATAATTTATAAGCGAATCCCTAACTTCTTCTTCTATTTCAGAAAACGATGGTATACCCTCTTCCTTTTCCTCAACCCAGAAAACATAAAAAGCCTCTTCGCCTATAAGAGGATAGGAAACATCCTTCTCTTTTGGATCAATAAGAAATGTTCCAAAATTTACCGGAACGTCCGGAAAATCGCCTTTACCGAGAGAAATGTATTGAGGTTTGTATCCTTCAGGAACATTCAGAAGGGAATCGGATCGAAGCTTCTTCACAAATTTCCAGGCTTCGGAAGAGCTTTTTTGAAACTCCTCGAACGAAGAAAAGACAGGAAGGAAAATCTCTTTTACTTTAACAGAATCCCTCTGTCTCTCTTCGAGCTTTAAAATATGGAAACCTTTATGACTTTTAATAGGTCTGGATACATTTCCTTTGCGCATTCCGGCTAAAGCAGTCGCAAAATCATGTTTCAAATTCTTAACTTTAACCCAACCGTTTAAAAGGGCTCTCTCACTCGGAAAATAAGAATACTGTCTTACAAGCAGATCAAAAGAGTCGGTTCTGGCTCTTTCCACAACAGAACTCGCAAGTTCTTCTGTTGTTTGAATCGTTTCTTCGTTTATTGATACCGGAAAAGAAACATAGCCTAATTTTATCAAATAATCTCTCCTGAACATTTCCTTATGATTCGAAAAAAATTCTTCTTCCGACATAGAAGTTTCTTCGGATTTCCATTCTTCCAGAGGCAATCGAATATATTCAATCCTCACCTTAACGGAGTCTTCAAAGAATTTCTCAATTGCCTCTCCACTTGTCACTCTTGCCATAGAGGAGATTTCTCCGCGCAAAATACTCATAGGAAAATTTTCCGCTATCTGAGATGCATAAGATCTGATAAATTGACTCGCACGCGGATCTTTAAGTAATTCAAAATATCTGTCATAATTGAACTGTTCACCCATCCAGAAATCAGGATTTTGTGTGACTTCGGGCGGTGGGTTTTCCCTGATTATATTTATTAATTGGTCCTCCGAAACAGATATTCTTCTCTTACCAAGTAGATCCTCAATTATTTTGTCAGTTATTAATTGATTTATAACAGCTTCAGACATTTGCCTCTCTTTAATCGGATCCGTCCCCAGAGCACCGCTGATGCTTTGGAGCTCATTTCTCAAAGCATTCCCATATTCTCTAATCGTAATGGTTTCATCTTTTACTTTTGCAATTATATTTTCATCTTTTTGACTCTCCTTCGTAAAAATATTTGTTCCGAAACCAATTACCATAGAAAGAATAAAAGCTATTGCAACAAACCACATGAAATATTTGGTTACTGATCTAACTCTTTGCATTATCATGACAATTGCCTCCTTATAGTATTATCAATCAACATTTTGTTTTTTTCTTTAAAAAAATATCCTATTAAATCTTGCCGCCTTTTTCTGGTAAATAAAATATCAAAATTTAAAAAGCAAAATGACATATGAAAATGCAAAATTATCCCTCCCCCCAACCGCAAAAAAATAAAAAATATTTGTGTTATCCGTGTAATTCGATGTTCCTTTGTTTTTTTATTCATTTTTGAACTTTGATTTGCCATTTTCCATTTTAATATTTAATTTTTGTATTTTAGCGGGGCTGCCGCGCTGATCCTACATGTGCAATTCTATTTATTAATTTTTAGTTATGTCGCCATTTTCAATATAAGAAACGAATCTCTCCAATCTTTCAATCACCTTTTCCTTACCGAGAACTTCTAAAAGTTCAAAAAGACCAGGGCCAAAAGTCATTCCACTAACCCCAAGCCGCACAGGATGTATCAATTCTCCAGCCTTACATCTTAGTTCCTCCGAAAGTTCCCGCAAAGCACTCTCCATATTCTTTTCATCAAAACAATCCAACTCATTGAATTTCTTTATTAATTTCTTCAATCTAATTTCAACTCCCGGATAAATATGTTTCTTAAATCCTTTTTCATCATAGGCAAAATCATCTGTAAAAAAGTACCGCCCTATCTCAATAAAATCTTTTAATTTATTAGCTCTATTTCCCACAGCCTTAATTACTCTGGCAAGATATTCCGAATCTTCTATCTCAAATCCATTCTCTTTCAAATATATCTCAAGCCTTTTAACTACCTCCTCCAAACTTAACTTTCTCAACCATTCTCCATTAAGCCACTCGAGTCGGTCGCGGTCAAAAACAGCAGGAGTCGGATGGATATTCTCAAGAGTGAATTTTTTCTCCAACTCTGCCAATGAAAAAATTTCTTTTTCATTCTTCGAAGACCAGCCAAGAAGAACAAGATAATTTATCATTCCTTCGGGTAAAAATCCCTCTTTTTTGTAATCAAAAATATCTACCGCGTCTTTCCTTTTAGAAAGCTTTGTTTTATCCTTACCGAGTATTAAAGGTAAATGACCAAACTGCGGAATATCCCAGCTAAAAGCTTTATAAAGAAGAATTTGCTTTGGGGTATTTGAGATATGATCGTCTCCTCGTAAAATATGACTAATTTGCATCCGGTGGTCATCCACAACCACAGCCAAGTTATACGCAGGCGAACCATCAGACTTCAGCAATACAAAATCTTCGATTTCCGAATTATCTCTCTTGATTTCACCATGAATCAAATCATTAAACTCTGTAACTCCATCACTGACCAAAAAACGCAAAGCTTTTGGTCTTCGCTCTTTCTCAAACAACTTTTTGTCTTCCTCCGAAAGGTGATAGCATTTCCTATCATACATCCATCTTTTTTTTGACTTCTTATATGTGCTCTTTCTTTCTTTTATTTCTTCGGGAGTACAATAACACCAGTATGCCAGACTTTTACTGTACAACTCTAAAGCCTTCTCTCTGTATTCGTCAAAATGGTCTGATTGGAATAAAATTTCCTCATTCCATTTAAGTCCTATCCACTCAAGCCCTCTAACAATTGAATCAATCATAGAATCACTTGACCGTTTCAGGTCCGTGTCTTCTATCCGAAGAAGAAATTTGCCGTCATTAGCGCGAGCAAATAGATAATTGAAAAGAGCGGTTCTTACCGTACCCAGATGTAAATATCCCGTAGGCGAAGGCGCTATTCGTAGTCTTACAGAACTCTTACTTTTACTCATTCTATTGTTTTCCTCATAGCTTACATATATACGCTCTTTACAATACAAGTCAAGGGCATTATTCTCCTACACAGACCACACCACCAAGCTATTAGCTATTCGCTTTTTGCCTTTTGCTTTCTTTCCGCCATATTAAAACCTAAGAATCTATCAAAATAAATAAAGATTTTTTTTAGACAACAGTTAAAGTCTAAAAGCCAAAAGCTTTTTCTAAGATTTAACTCATGACTCGCGACTCAAGACTCGTGACTGGATTTTTGAAATCAAAAATCGGGGCTTGCGACTCAATAAGAAACCTATATAATCTGGACTATGAACTCTAATAATTTTGAAAAGAAAATAACTGAAAAACACAACGGGGCTTACTTTTCAGGAGAATACAAAAACCTTTTTGCCGAGTTACTCGGCAAAAACAAGTTAGAGATAGAAACAAAAATAAATAATGCCTGGAATCAGTTATTCTATGGAGATGAGAACACGCAAAGGGTATACTATCCACTTGAGCCCGATATGGCTTATATTAAAGACGCATATAATAACGACGTTCGCAGCGAAGGAATGTCTTATGGTATGATGATTGCAGTCCAACTGGATAAAAAGGAAGAATTCGACCGTTTATGGAAATGGGCAAAAACCTATATGCAGCATAAAGAAGGAAAACGAAAGAATTATTTCGCATGGCAGCTTAGAACTGACGGCACTATCATAAGTCCAAACTCAGCTTCAGATGGAGAAGAATGGATTATAATGGCATTGTTTTTTGCATCTGCACGATGGGGAAACGGCAAAGGAATCTATAACTATAAAGCCGAGGCACAATCTATTTTAGACGCTATGCTTAGTAAAGCAGCAACCTCCGACGATGATACTACAATATCAAACATATTCAATAAAGAAGAAAAACAAATCGTATTCGTTCCTCTGGGCAGTGCGGATGATTTCACCGACCCTTCCTATCATACGCCTCATTTCTATGAACTATGGGCGCGCTGGGCCGATAAAGACAGAAAGTTCTGGCGGGATGCCGCTGTTGTGAGCCGTGAATTCCTGAAAAAAGCAGCTCATCCTAAAACAGGCTTAACCTCCGATTATGCCCATTTTGATGGGAAACCTTTCGATCCCTTCAAAGGCGGAAACGACAATTTCCAATATGACGCATGGAGAGTTGCAATGAACGTCGCTATGGATTATCAATGGTTTACCTCCGACAGTTGGGCAATAACTCAAAGTAACAGACTGCTCGATTTCTTCACCGGTAAGGGAATAAAAACTTACGGCAGCATGTTTACCTTAGATGGTAAAACATTGTCGGACACGCACAATCCAGGGTTAGTTGCCATGAACGCAGTTGCCTGCCTTGCTTCAACAAACGAGAACAGAGCTGACTTCTTACAGGAACTATGGAACACACCAATACCTATTGAAGAAGGACGATATTATGATGGACTTCTTTATATGCTGGGTTTGCTCGCCGTAAGCGGCAATTTCAAAATTTACGATCCAACAGGAAGAATCTCTCCTGCTCATTTAAGCAAATAATATAATTTAAGTTTTAGATCCTTAGATTTTATTTAAAATAAATAATACAAAAATGGGATGTGTGGTGGGTCTTTGTGTCCTTTGTGGTCTTTGTGGTTTAATTCATTTTTTGTTTGGACTCCGGACTATGTAATTCAATCAAACTATTGACATATAGATAGAAATCTCCCATAATATAGATATAATCCGGGAGGTTTTTTTTATGAAAAAATTAATTATAATAATTTTTCTGATATGCTGCTACGCTTACTCTTCAGAAGATATGACAATATCCTTTAGAACCCATAAATTCGATCCTCTTTTGAGCACTCCAAAACTTAGAAGCTCACTTCAAACAACTGAAATCGAAGGAGAAAACTATTACATCTTACAATTTACAGGACCTATTTACACAAAGTGGAAAGAGCAAATCTCCAAAGCAGGAGGCGTTTTTTATTCCTATGTTCCACATTTCGCGTACATAGTTCAAATGAACCTAGCGGAAAGAAGAGAAATAGAAAAATTCCCTTTTGTGAGATGGATCGGGCTTTTTCATCCTGAATATAAAATTCATCCGAGTGTTTATAAAAAAAGGGATAGCCAAACAGAAAACAAACTCCCTATGGTATTGGCTGAATTCAAAGGTAATAAATTAGAGGTCTTGAGAGAAAAGGAATGTTCATGCGCTAAAGATGCGCTCTGGGTTCCAAATGATCCTCTTCTTCAGCTTTCAGTAAGATTCTTCTCCGGTACTTCACTTGACCAGACCGCCCATGAATTGGAAAATTGGGGCTCGGATATACAGCAAATACAGGAAAATTGTAACAGAATGATTGTGAGAATTCCTCCCGATTCTCTGAATGCGCTGGCAAGAATGCAGGAAGTTCAATCCATTGTTAGATACTCAAAAAGAACTCTATCCTCTTCCGTATGGAGATATTCCGTGCAGGTTCCCATGAGCAGCTTCACCATTGCATCGGACGAAGAACCGTTAGGTAATCCACCCTATCCTATCATGGATACAGTAACAAGCGGAACTACTCTAGCGGATAAAGGAATAACAGGAGAAGGAGAAATTGTAACTATTTTCGATTCGGGATTGGATTACTGGAGCGGTTTCTTTCAGGACCCCGAAAATGACCCTCCGGGACCTTCTCATATAGCAGTAGAAGCTTATACCGCAGAAAGCGGAGATATCCGGGAAGTTGCCACTTCTAATGATCCCTATGGATGCTTCCACGGAACAAACATAGCTTCTATTGTAGCCGGCAACCCTTCGATTGCGAATAATCATCCCAACGGCATGAATCTAATGCCCATTTATGACTGGGGCGGACAAACAAGAGGAAATACGGTAGACCATTTCCCGGTAAGGCTTTATATCCAGGACTTCGGCATTACCGCTGCGGACGACAGCTGCGACCTAGGGGCTTTCAACTTCACTGCTGCTTTGAATAGAGCGTACAATACTTACAATTCAAAAATACACCAAAATTCCTGGAATTATCCCCAGGATTTTGCGGCGGGAGAATACGTTGAAGAGGCAATAGATGTTGATAATATGGTATGGAATAACAAAGATTTTGTCGTGGTTTTCTCTGCCGGAAATTTTGGACCGGATACAACCAGTGTCAGACCTCCCTCTACAGCCAAAAACTGTATCTCCGTTGGTTCATCCTGGGTTCCATCTTTTGACGTTTCACCCGACTCAATAGCTGTTTTTTCCGGAAGGGGCTGGACAACCGACGGGAGAATAAAACCGGATGTCGTAGCCCCTGGAGGCACTACTGCAACTGATACCCTGCTTTATAGGCATTACGTCTGGGGAGCATATCCAAACACAGGTTGGGCTGCAGATTCTGCTCACTCATTTATAAACGGATTGGTAGGAACATCACAGGCAGCTCCTCAGATATCCGCAGCCTGCGCTATGATAAGACAATATTTTAAAGATGGTTTTTACCCAAGCGGTGACACCCTGTCCAAGACTCCTTTTAACCCCTCTGCCGCCCTTGTAAAAGCCGTTCTGATTGCCTCCACAGTCGATATGAAAAATGGTGATCCAGTTCCCAGCAGGGCAGAAGGCTGGGGAAGAGTCGTACTTGATAACGCTCTGTACTTTTCCGGTGAATCAAGTTCCTTATTTGTATCAGATAATACAACAGGTGTAACCACAGGAGATTCGGTTGTTAATATGGTAAACATTGCACACGCAACTTACCCAATAAAATTTGTGCTCGCCTGGAGCGATACACCCGCAGCCAACTGGGCAAATCCTACACTTGTCAATGATCTTGATTTAATTGTGACTGCACCTAACAGTACCAGCTATCTTGGTAATGTATTTTCAAATGGTTTTTCACATACAGGAGGAACTGCCGACAATAAGAATAACGTTGAAGTAGTATTATTACCTTCATCTGCCCCGACGGGAACTTATCGTATCACTGTCCGCGGTCGCAGTTGCCCAGACGGATCAATCCCCTTCGCAATTGTTGCATTAGACGGAAATAAAGGATCAAGTAGAATCCCTGAGGAGTACGAAAACAGCACAGTAAGTTTTAAATATTTAAATGTTATAAGTCCCTTTTTTGAAAATACAAATATTCAGCTAAACATAAAAAAGACATCGGACGTTGATTTATCAATATACGATCTAAGTGGAAGGAAAACAATTACCCTTATAAATGACAGATTGTATACGGGAACTTATTCCGCAACGTGGGGTGAAAATTCAACTCAAGGGGTTTATTTCGCAGTATTAAAAATAGACGGGAAAAAGGTAGAAAAAAGGAAAATTGTAAAAATCGCGAAGTAAATAAAAATTAACCACAGAGAGCACAAAGATACCGGTACGCAGATTTACAGGAGTTGGGTTTATTTGATTTTGATCGACTGGCAACTGGTGACTAGAGACTCGTGGCACTGCCGTTTACGGCAGTTTACATTTCCTTATGTTTACACTTAAGGCAGTAAAGATAATTCTGTCTTGCGTTCATCTTTTCCACCATAAAGGGAGCGCCGCATTTGGGACACTCTTCAGTAACTGGCTTATCCCATAAGACATTATCACAATCCTCAACTGAACAGGGATAAAAAATCCGTCCTTTTTTGGATTTTCTTTCAATAAATTCGCCTTTACCGCATTTTGGGCATTTAACACCAGTAGAAACCGGACCGCTCCAATCACAACGAGGATAATTGGCACAGGCTTTAAATCGTCCGAACTTACCCTGCCTTAGAATTACTTTTCCTCCGCATTTTGGGCATTTTTCATCAAGGATGTCATCTGAATGAGGCTCGGTATAGCCTTCGCAATCTTCAGGATAACCCGGACATGCAAGAAA
>CAZQNI010000036.1:0-9991 GCA_964594255.1 uncultured bacterium
ATATTAAATAGAGTGTTTCTCTATTATCTAAACTGAACGATTCTTACTTCAAATATTAACGATATTAACGGGGTCATATTATCAGACCTTTAAGTGTGAATACCTTTACAATAGCTATCGCTATAGTTAAATTGTTAAATAGGAAAATAGTTAAATAGTTTTTTAGTAGTTAGAAGTTGGAATTTAGCAGTTAGAATAAAACAAAAAAATCTCTGTGTACTCTGCGGTTAAATAAATTGTTTTTTTAGGGGATGGGATTCTGGCTTCTGGCTCCTGACTTCTGTATTCTATTTTAATATCCTCCTTGACAAACTTTTATAAACATCTACAATTTAAATCATGGAAAGCAGCAATAACAAAAGATTAACGGTTATAGCGGTTTTTCTTATCATGCTGATGGTAGCAGGATTCGGGGGTTGTATCTTTAATGATGAGGATAATCTCGCCCCGATTGATTCCGGAGATGCTGCCAGGGTTTCGGGCTACATAGATGTACTTCCGTGGGGTCAGGAAGCGCTCGACAACGCGGGAAAGCGAGATGAATTCATCGAAGCCGTTATCAGAGCCTGTGCCGAGTTTGCGCCCCCTGACGAAGATTGGCAAATCTGGTGTCAGGCATTTCTCGTAGCGGCGGCTTGCAGGGAAAGCTCTCTCGACGTTGGCCTGGTACACTGGGATATCCCGGATCCCCCTGTGGGACTTTTTCAAATAAGGTTTGGTTGCAGTGTCAGGGAATTCGACAAGTATGGCAAAAAGGAGGCTTTAGAGCGCATCGGTTGTGAGTGGCCTGATTTTAGCGGACTTAGTGACGATGATTGGGCAGAGCCAACCCTGGAACAGATAAAGTGGATGCAGAATGTGGAATGTAATGTCGGCATTGGCGCGTGGGTTTATTTCTTGATGGCATCGGGTAACGGCGCTCCGCCTTATTATGTGCATAATTACTGCGCGGGAGAAGGGACTCCGGGGAATCTGGTCATAGGTATGCTCGATTATTTCATAGGTCCCGGGGGATCGACAAATTTTAATGAAGACGACCCTTATTCTCATCCATATGTTGCCCCAATCAAGGAGTATTTCGACCTTATGATAACGCCAACTCCGGATCCCCATCCTTTTATTCGTAAGTTTGAAACGAGTCCCTGTCAGCATTGCGAAAACCCCCCAGAAGAAACAGAATAAAAAGGTTTTTTTAAAATAAATGAGCGTCTTGAGTCATTAGTCAAAAACTATTTTCCTGTTTATCTGTTTTCCAGTTTCAACCATTCAACTTAGATTTGAAAAATCTATGTACGGAACCTATTTATTGAAAAGGAAGTTTGATTTTCTCTTTGATTTTTTCGACTTCTTCCTTTGCTTTATCTTCGACTTTTTTCTTGGCTTCGGTTTTTTTCTCGTCTATCTTCGCCTGCAGTTCCTGTTTTTTCTTTTCCAGTAATTGAGTATACGTCTTTACCTCTAAAAGATTTCCTTTAAGGTCTTCTTCCAGGGAGATGAAGCCCTTATAACTTTCCTGGTATTCCTCGAGTTTGGCTTTGAGTAAATTATTCAATTCTGCGTCGAGTTTAGCCTTCGTTTCATTCACCCACTCCGTTACCAATTTGTTTATTGTCCCGGAAATCAATTTATCCAGATTGCTCTTTATCTTAAGAGTGTATTTTCCTTCCTCTGAAACCGTATAACCAACCTCAATATCCACAGGATTCGCCGAAAGAACGGATTTGATATTTGCCGCGATCTTGTCTTCTTTATCGCTTAAATCCAACTCGAGATTGGAAAGTTGTAAATGTAAAGTTCCGCCCGCTCTATTAGAACGGTCAAAAGACAGTTCGCCGTCGAGATTATAAATGCCTTTTGCATTACTGACTTTGAAGGCTTTTATGCCCTCAGCTAAGACAAACGGGATATTCTTTGCTTTAAAATCGAACACTGCCGACTTTTCTCTGTCTTCCCTTTTATCGATTAAACCCGCCCACTGGACCTCTTCGTTGCTTTTAACTCTTTTGATTGCAAAGGTGGTTGGGTTATTTATTATATTCTGATCGCTTGTTATGTCGCTGGCTTTTACGCTGTAAAGATTTCGCTCTACTATACTACCCAGGGAAACATCCATGTTTTTAAGCCAGAACTTCGGGACTGCCACACTGGGATAAGTGACGTCTCGACCGTAAGCCCGTAAGACCAATTCTTTTCCTTCTCTTCTTTTTATCATAGGTTTTAATTTCTCGAAGTAATAATTCCACCTTTTAAATTTGCCGTGTATCTCAGCTAGATATTTCTCTATGTAAGGGTCGAGAATCGCGCTGGCAATTTCTCCTCTCTTTTCAGGCGATTTAATGAAAGAAGATAGATGCGCATAATCCGCACTGATGGTAGCACTAACGTTTTTTTTATCCTTGCTAGCCATAATTAAATCTGTTTTTAGTTTATCATATGATTTTGCGAGATTACTTTCCGTCAATTTGACCTTTTTATATGTTTCATCAACCATGTTATAGGCGCTTAACGCTTCATCAGCCGTCTTTATATCCTCTATTTTTATCGCTCTTACCGGTTCTAACAATTTCGGAAGATTTTCTAATTCTTTTCTTTGCTCCTGTAAGGTTTCTTCCCATTCCACTTTTAAATCTTGATATTTTCCGGGAAGTTCTTGTAAAAGTTTCGGGGATTTTATATTTTCCATCTCTTGCTTTATAATATCAGCCACGACTTTTCCCGCATCTTCCAGGAAAGTACCCACAAAAGTTTTTCCCTCTTCCTCGCCCATCTCTCCTGCTTTTGTCGCTCTGACTCCAGGAAGAGCTCCTGAAGTTTTTCTTTCCGTATCCCACCTGATTTCCTGTAATTTCACATTGTCGATTACGACCTTGCTCCTTACGAGCTGCTCAATATCGAGCTGTAAATCAACCTCTCCGAGTTCAAATAAATTGCGGAAAGGTTTTCTGCTGTTTGCCACTTCGAGAGATTGAAAACGAAGACGCCCTTCAAAAATCTGCAAATCCAGCCCCCTTATGTCCGCTTTTGCCTCGAATATCCTTTCGAGATTCCTTTCTATCGCCCTTTCGATCAGCTTATCCATAAAAACGATATTGAAGATTACTATTCCGATGAGGAAAATTAGGATAAGAGCCAGCTTGCCCCGGAGGACGAACCCTTCGTTGCTTTTAATGCTCTTCGCAATACTTTTAAGTCTCTTTATATCTTTTTTGCCAAGGTTTTCCTTTAACTTATATTTGCCTTCCTCATCCCGGGCGAAAACCTCATTTATATAATTTCTGTACTCGTGTATGTAGAGTTTATGCAGAATTTTCTTTCTAAACTGCTCTTCTGTGAATGTTCCTTTAAATAGTTTCGGTATTTTTTTTACATCACTCATATAACTTACCTGATATTATCATAAAACCTTACAGCTGAACCAAATTTGTTTTTAAGTCCCACCAGAATAGGTTGTTTCATGACTGCCTTAACAAATTTATTGTTCGCTATTTTTTCTCTCACTTTATCGCGGTAAATATCAACCATATACTTCGCTAGAGAGTAAATCGGAATAGACAGTGCCAATCCTACTACAAGTCCGCCCATGACAAGGGAATTATAATACTTTGTTAAATAAAAGAACGGACTGTTGAAAAGTTTCGTAAAGAAGTTGCTTAATGAGGGGATTGTAAGAATAGCGTATCCGATTCTATCCAGGAATTTGTCCAGAAAACCAAGGAGCAGACTGAAAACGGCAATAAAGACCATTTCTACTGCTTGGTTCAGCTTAAGGAAGAATGTAAGAACAAACAACGAAATCCAGAAAAGATTTGTTTTGGGAATCAACGCGAGAATAAAAGCAAAGGAAATAGCCAGCGCAATCTGCGATGTTTTTTTATTCGAATTTATTGCTACAAAAACTTTCGCAACCCAATTAATAATCATAACATGAAAAAACCTTCGATATTAATTGTATGAATCTTTATGAGCTTGTCAAGATAGCTCGTTGGTCGGTTATAAGAAAGACGGATGATCGCAGATGGTAGACCGGAAACAACCACGAACTACGAACCAGGAACTACGAACTAAAATTTAAATCCTATACCCTAACTTAGCTATTTCCCACTTCTCAAAGCCTCTAACGTTTCTTCCGACGGATTGTTGGGAATAGAGGCGACGACCTCTCCGTTATATTCAAAAATTTCCTTATCATCAGAGGTGATTTCTCCTATTACCGCAACATTATCGGTTTTAGATCGTATGGCTTGTAATACCTCATCGACAGATTCCGGCGCGGCATGAACCACATATCGGGCTTGAGTCTCGCAAATTAAGATCTCCTGCGGGATAATCTCCTTGATTGAAACCGGAACCTTGGACAGATCCACTCTTGCCCCTAAGCCGCCATACCTGGCTGACTCGCATACCGCGGCTCCGATACCGGCGGCGCCCAAATCAGCACAGGCTTTGATTTTACCGGTACCGAAAGCAGCCATGGCCGCTTCCAGGGCGGTCCTTTCCTCTTTAAACAAAGCTACAGCCGGGCGCATCTCTTCTACAAGGCCGGCTCTATAGAGCGTATCGTTTCCGTCATTCCCTGTCACGCCTATAATGATAATCTTATCTCCGGCATTTTTTGCCGGTTTGGTAAGAGGCTTTTCGGTGACCAATTTGCCGAATATCGACACCACTACTGCCGGCACAATATCGGAAAAAGAGGTAGAGAATCCTCCACCGACAACAAACACGTCCATAACCTCACACATATCCCTTACTCCTTTAATCATTATGTTCAGCCTTTCCTGACTGGTCATAACCTTACACTTCCCGCAGGTACAACGTCCGGCAAAGCCGCAAGGACCAACTATGACTTCCTGGTCAAGAGGCCTTGTCCCGATGAAATCCAGAAGAAAAATCGGACGGCCACCCATGGCAACCACGTCACGCATCGCTCCACCGGCGCCGGTGGCTGCAGCGTCATAAGGTCTGGGCACACAGGGAGAACAATGGCTTTCCATCTTGCCTACCACAAAACCTTCCATGCCCGGGACTTGAAAGACCGCGGCGTCATCGTTTTCTTCAGGCCCTATCACCAGAGCTCCCGGCCAGACCTTTTCTACCTGGCGATTTAATTCCTGAAAGCCCTTGAAATCGATTACTTTATCTATATTGTGATGTAAATGAACAAACAATCCGTGCATTAATGCTTTTTCTATTGTGTTCACACTACCTCCTTTTTTGTAAACTCAATTATTTTTATACACACCAAATCATTTATCTTCACAGCGTGGTTCAGCCACGGCACTGTTTCCGCACATTTAAAGATATAAGATTTTTTCACTGGAAGTCAAGAGTAAAAACTTGCTCCCCCTGTGCCCCTTTTTTAATCACAGAGAAATAAAAAACGAGGAACAACAAATTACACGAATAAAAGAATTTTTGTTTGTTTTTACTAAATCCCAAACCCTGAATATTTCCACGGATTTCAAATTGTTGGCTTGTGGGAAGTTGGTCGGTTGGCGGTTTTTTACTCACCAACCTACCAACCCACTAGCAAAGTTCGGCTAAAAATTATAGACAATGGATAGCCCGTAACTTTCATTAAAAGGATCTACTTCCGGAACTAATCTTAAGCTGTTTTCTTCCATTAAAGATTCATTGTATTTTCTAACCGATGAAGGAGTGGTGCAGATGTCATACAGCCCATGAACGCCGCTTAAAAGACCACCTAATAAAATATAACACATTACTGTAAATCCCCTAACATCCGGGTGCGAATCCCTTGTTACCCAGTACCCCAATCCCGTAGCTCCTGCCACTATACCAGATCGTATTGCGATACCTTGAATTCCCCGTCCTGTTTGTCCCGCATAAAAATGACCAATACTGGGACCTAAAACAATACTACCAAAGCCTATAGATAGCCCCAATTCTTCCGAATCTCCAAACAAAAGCGTTCCTCCTAAAATAAGTGGCATCCCTGTAGCAGCAAGCGACAGTCCCACTGCCTGGCCCCCTGATTTTAATTCTTTTTGTTCGCGTTCGAAGTTCTCCTCGAACATAGATTTTGCTTCAACTATAGAGGGCGTCAGAAGAAGCAAAACAAGAGATAAACCTACATATTTTTTAAACATAAATACCTCCTTTCGAATCATTTTTTTCTTTACACATCCTATACTCTCTACTATTTTTTCCATTCTTTCCTTCTTTCTATACAGAGTACTTTGTTTTGTAAAGTATTATAATAATTTTTTTTAATTTGTCAAGGGGGGAATTTTTTTTTAAAAAAGCGCAAAAAAAGTCATGAGGCGCTGAATACTAGTCGTTAGTCTCCAGTCACTTGTTGCCGGTCAAAAAAACTAATTGAACCACAAAGAGCACTGAGTTTTTTATTGTTAGTCTGTTGGTCGGTTAATAAGAAAGACAGACGACCGCAGACAGTAGACCAGGTATAGAAAATGGAAAAGTCGGAAAATTGGGGAATGGGATAACTATTTAACTATTTCTCTATTCAACAATTTAACTTAGATTCGAAGAATCTACGAAGGAACTACGAACAGGGCAATACGAACTAAATCCTAAAGATATGCTCAGGATTCACGACTCGCAGTGCTTCGCCCTCTATTTATACCAAATACGGGACTACTTCACAAGCATCAGTTTAGTGCTTGCCTCCTTGTTTCCGGCTCTTAAAATTAGGAAGTATATCCCTCCGGGAAGTTTCTCACCCGTCTTATTGGTTCCGTCCCAGGTCAATTGGTAGACACCCGCGGATTTCTTACCCGAAAAAAGTTCTCTAATATTTTCTCCAATCATATTATATAAAGTTATATCGACCTCAGCATCTTCTGGTAATTTGTATTTCAGAACTGTTTCTTTTGTGAAGAGATTGGGAGTGGGTTTAGATATTGAAAATACATTAGGAATTTCTCTTTCTTCTATCCCTGCCAATGAAGCAGCTCTGGTAGTATTGTTCTGCCACCTTCCGCTTTCAAGCACTTCAGGAGTACCGCTTACGTCACCTGGATAAGGAGTTTCCGGATGAGTTCCATCATCAAACGCGGCAACATAGTAATAGTAATCTTCGCCGCCAACCACATCCGTATCATTATACGTGTCTTCATCAGGACCAGCTTCATATATCACTTCCCATTCACCTACTACACCATCATTTTCAATTAGAGGCCCCTTACCCGCACTACCTGTAGAACGATATACTTTGAATCCCGCGAGGTCAGACGGTTCATCAGACGGTTCCTCATACCACCAGTGTATTACTATTTGAGCATCTTCTGAGGTAACCTCAATCGACGGCGGTGGTGGCGGAGCAGGAATGTCATAATCATGGTCAAAGTTCCACTGAGCGTTTATTGAATGTCTTATGACAGAATCTACTGTCGAATACACCCACATATCCTTAATCAAGTTGGCACGATCGCACGCATAACCCTCATCCTGCCAGCGCCAGGGATTATTCCTGTACACAGGAGGTATATGAATCGTATCTGCCTGATTTGGCAAATGCGGAGCTGTCAGACTTATATCATTTATATCGAGCGTATCACCGCTCCGGGTAACGAATGTTATCGAGCTATCCTTCCACGCTTTACCAAGTTCCCATGAAGCTCTGGCTGAAAGACGACCTCCGCAATCTGCCCACACAATCCTGATAGAATCTCCGTAGTCCAGATGGAAGGGACCCATACTCGCATTGCCTACAGCATGCCAGAAGATTTGAGGATTATCATGACATAGATCGTTCCATCTCTCATACCCCCTCAAATCGGTTGGTACTGCATGATAGGTGTTGGGGTAAGTTGCCGTCATATACTCTACATAAGGTTCATACTGAGGATCGCTTTTTTCTCCGTACTTCATAGCATTATATACCGTTTCCCAACTATCATCACCAGTCGGGGGAATCCTATCAGAATTCCGTTTATATTCAAGATCATCGGGCCCCCGTATACCATGTGCTCTCGGCTGGGTAGAATCGTCGGTTTCCGGATAGTTCTCCGGATCTCCATCCTCGGCACCCGGACCGGGACCCATGGCTATATCAGAAGATTCAGGAACGTAAAGGATAACCTCACCGCCGGAACACGGATCATCTAAATAATCACGCTCCCATATAAAACAACCAAGAGGATCGCCATCCCAGGGGGGTCCTCCTAACCTCTCCCACTCGATAGCCGGGTAAGAAATTATACAACGCACAGAATCTCCCGGCTCATCCCAGTCAGGATAAACCCCTGTCCAGGTATGCCATTCTGCTTTCTGCTGGTTTTCATTGTTTGGCGTCATCAGAAGCTGCCTCATAAAATATAAACTGTCTATTGCGTAACCTTCGCGTTCTATCTCATC
Organism: uncultured bacterium; assembly: GCA_964594255.1. Lineage (GTDB taxonomy): Bacteria > Hydrothermota > UBA3072 > UBA3072 > UBA3072 > JAFGHJ01. The sequence continues at coordinate 8,341 of CAZQNI010000036.1, forward strand.
GTCCAAATCTATATTTCCTGTATTCACAATTGTCCAGTCATAGACGACATACTGATTATGATGCCTGGAAACCCAGCTCATCACTCTCTGATAAATATCCAGTCCCATCCAGTTCCTTGCATGAGACTCAACCATCACATCAGCGGTCCCCCACACTTTATCCGGAGCGTAATGGTCTCCTTCCTGCGGAAACGTTTCTTCGAGATGTACCCCATCGACAACAATGGCCGGAGGATGATACCTGTAATACTTATGTATAGTTATACCGGAAGTATCCGGTACCGCAAACTGTACTGTGCTTGGATCTGATGTACCGTAAGGAGCACCGCCCAGTCTGATTGGCATGATAGAATCACCTTCAGGATCATACCAGTTCCTGCATCCCCACCTCGAACCCGAATTTCGGAGCCAACTGCGTACCCAACCATGATCCGGCGTCCCATTTTCATTTCTTGCCCCATGGAAATACCAGGTCGATTTAAAGTCCCCAAACATTGTCTCGCTTTGATCAGCAGCATCGCTGATTCTCGGCCTGATTTCTGATTGACGAATCCATTTATCGGCGCTCAAAACCGGATATGAGATAAGCGAAGTGGCAATGATAAATATTGGAATTAAACAAGAAAGTTTTTTCATTACTGTTCCCTCCTTAAACTATTTGAAAATTTAAAAATTAAATCTTACATAAATTGAGCGATTCCCAACTATGTTATAATTTTAGGGAATTTGAGTTGAAAAGTCAAGGGATTTTTGAACCACGAAACAAACGAAAAACACTAAATTTTTATCGCGATTTCGGAACTCAACCCACACCAAAACAAAGAGGAACAACAAATAGCACGAATAACACGAATATTTTTTATACTTTTCTTGTTCTTACTTTCTTAGAATAGACTATGACTAAACTGCCACTAATTTGGTCTTCCGATAAACTTTGAATTTGTCTAACAAGATGCGAGTTCATTTCAGCAGCCGACATTTCATTGGGAAAATTTGCAATCATAATACCATTATGTTTACCTAAGGGAAACCTAAGTATATTCCCGAAACCTCTATCTGCAGTTATAATAACCGCTTTCTCGTTTTGGGCAAATTTAAAAAACCTTTTCATCAGATTCGCCGGAAAGATTACAGTCTCGAACATCCATTGACTCATACCCTATTTTCTTAAGTGCTTCGCCCGTAGAGTGAGGCATATTTTCATCAATTAAAAACTTAAGCATCCTATTTTACTGCTTTTATTTCCTCGTGAGAAAGAGTATCTGCCGCGTAGTTAAGAGCAACCAGTATATCCTTTCGTGTAATTCCGTATTCTTCTATAACTTCCTCATATGTCATTCCACCTGCAAGCTTACCAATTATTATTTCAACAGGAATTCTAGTTCCCTTTATAACGGGCTTACCTGAACATATATTAGCATCAACTACTATTCCTGGTGCTATTTCCATATTTCCTCCTTTGACTTATTATACTATAACTAAAAACTCAAAGCATGTCAATACTTGAATAACAATGACGGATAACCGCAGACGGGAAACCGTATTTAGAAAAATGGAAAAGTCGGAAAATTGGGGAATGGGATAACTATTTAACTATTTCTCTATTCAACAATTTAACTTAGATTCGAAGAATCTATGTAAGGAACTACGG
>CAZQNI010000037.1:0-9990 GCA_964594255.1 uncultured bacterium
AATAGAAAAGAAAGAAAAGGTTTGTTCGTAACAAAGGCAAAAAATAGAAAAAAGGGGCGAAAGAAAGGCAAATAAACCCTTTCTTTTTTCTCTGTGGTCTCTGTGTTTCTGTTCGAAAAATCGTAAAAAATATCAGAAAAAGACCCGACCGCCCCGCCCAAAACAGAAGAATCATTTTTAAAATAATTGTTGTAAAGAGAAGAATTTAAAGATTTTGAAGAAAAAGAAGAAATAAAATCAAAAGGAAAAATATAAGAAAAAGTTAATTGCCTATCTTTTAAAACAAAGTTCGAACCGGTTTTTTGAAGAACTGCTGCGAATCATCGTAAGGATTTACCTATCTCCTTCATCTGTTGATTTGCGTGTGTATATGAAATAATTAGTCATTATTTTAATTTTACCATAAAAACAAAGAATGTCAACAAAAAATATACAACTTAATAATCAAAGCTAATCTAATATACTTAATACTTTGCGCATCTTAAACCATGTGCATGAACTCTCCCAATTCAATCTAAAAAACCCCTTGACAAAAAATTTTTTATTCACTATAATTAAACATTAAGAAGGTTAGCATGAAAGAAGAAGTTATTTCTTAATATTGGTTTTGTTTTTATTATATTATTTCTGTACTGAGGAGGAGAATTTATGAAAAAAAGTAATTCATTTTTTATGTGTGGTTTCACAATCCTTTTATTCCTGGTGGGGGTTCCTCAGCTAGCTCAGGCTGCGGAAAAGACTGATAGCCGGGGGATTGTCCACCTTACGGGCAACTACCACGCAGAGTTCAGGGGCGACGATTTGTCCGCGGACGGCTTCGATGTTCTAGCAGGCTTTGATTTCCTTTTGTGGGACTTTCTCGATCTTTATGCCGGCCCCCGGCTTGGCTGGTACACGGAGACTGTTTGCACAGCCTACATGACTCCTGAACTTGCGATGCGTCATAAACCGTCCATCGGGGCACAGATTTATCTTATCTATCCTTCTCCCTTATTGAAAAGTCTTGAGGTAACAGCAGGTCTTGCCTTAGACGTTCTTGTCAATCTGGACGACCTTCACAGCGATCCGGGAGAACGTACATACACTTTTACCGCGGCCTTTCTGGGTATCCGTTTTGCATTAAGTGAATTTATCTACGTGGAAGGGAGACTGGAAGCTGGAAATTTTCCGTTTTTTGAAGATCCTCCTTTTTTTGTAAAAGGAGGTCTCCAGGCGGGCATCCATCTCTAACAGGTTGAAAAAAACATTTAGGGAAAACTTTTATTCACTAGAATTATATATTAAGGAGGTTGGAATAAAAATAAGGAGTTATTTCTTAATATTAGTATTGTTTTTATTATTTTCTTCGTGTACCGATACTGCCATTGAAGAACAAGCAGATTATTTCCCAAACGTGGATGGAAACTGGTGGAATATCAATATTCTGATTCATTAACGATGAGATTGGAGGTTTCAGGGATAGGTACCATTGGCAATACAGAGGTTCAAAAGTTAATCTGGAACGATGAAGGGGAGATAGACACAGATTATATATTAAAGAAGGAAACGGAAATTATTCTTTATACCCTGCCTGCTTCCCGGTCTGCCTTTATCCTAGCGAAACTTCCTCTTGAGGAGAGTAATTCATGGCAGGCTTTCCAGATGATAGTATTAGGGGATACAACTACCATAACTGCTCATGTGGAAGAAAAGCAGAGTGTATCCGTTCCTGCCGGTGAATTTGGCGATTGTTATTCAATTTACTACGAAAATCAAACCCTCGGAGAACCAATAAGAATATATTTTGCCCCTGAGGTAGGTCCTGTGAAATTTGAATATATTGCTGAAGAGGAGGAGGTATTAAAGAACTATGGGGAGGGGTTATGAAGTATTTATCAATACTTACTTTATTTTTTCTTTTAGGAATTTTGGGCTTGTTTGCGCAGGTTCCTGATACCGCTTGGACGAGAACCTATGGAGGAAGTAATAACGATTATGGCGAATCCGTTCAGCAAACTTCCGATGGAGGGTATATTGTCGCGGGGTATACTAATTCATTCGGTGCAGGTGGGGGAGGTGATATTTATCTTGTCAAGACAGATAGTTTGGGAGATACTCTATGGACTAGGACTTATGGAGGTGATAACTTTGGTTTTGGTTACTCAGTACAGCAAACCACTGACGAGGGGTATATTATAACGGGTATCATAAATACCGTTGCAAATTGGGACGATGTTTACCTGATAAAAACGGATTCAATGGGAGATACTATCTGGACAACGACTTATGGAGGAATTAGTGACGATCAAGGCTACTCGGTACAGCAGACTGCCGATGGTGGATATATCGTTACCGGATATACTAGTTCTTACGGTACAGGGGAAGATAATGTTTGTCTGATAAAGACGAATGGCTCGGGAGATACTCTCTGGACAAGAACCTACGGAGGTGATAGCACCTCACATGGTAACGCCGTTCGGCAAACTTCCGATGGAGGTTATATTGTTGCCGGGTATACTAATTCTTTCGGTGCAGGGTTGAATGATGTTTACTTGATAAAGACGGATTCCCTGGGAGATACTCTGTGGACAAGGACCTACGGTGGAATTGAAAACGATGTTGGCAACTCAGTCCAGCAAACTTCCGATGGAGGTTATATTATCACTGGATATACAGACTCTTATGGGGTATGGTCGAACGATGTTTACCTGATAAAGACGGATAGTTTGGGGGATACGCTCTGGACAAGAACTTACGGAAGCATCAGAGGGGATTATGGCGAATCCGTTCAGCAAACTTCCGATGGAGGGTATATCGTTGTGGGTGGGGGAACTAGTGATTTCTATGGTGACATTTACCTGATAAAAACGGATTCCCTGGGAGATACCCTGTGGACTAGAACATACGGGGGAAGTGAAGGCGCTGATGCTGGCTTCTCAGTTCAGTATACCACTGATGGGGGGTATATTGTGGTTGGTTATACTTGTTCTTCCAATATCGAAAACGCTGACGTTTATCTGATAAAGATAAAACCCGAAGGGAGTGGAATCGAGGAAGAAATAATTACTGGTTTGTTCTCCTTATCTCCAGCTGATCCCAATCCTTTCACCACAAAAACAACCATCAGGTATGAACTGGTAAGAGAAATTGATCTACGCATTTCCGTTTTTAACATGCTCGGGCAAAAGGTGAGAAACCTTCATTCGGGTAAGCAGTCTTCCGGTATTCACTCGGTTAGTTGGGATGGGACGGGGAATACAGGAGAGAAACTTTCTTCGGGGATTTATTTTCTAAAGATTGAGGCGGAAGAGAAAGAAGCTTCAAGGAAGGTAATGTTTGTGAGGTAAGAGCAAGCGCTATAAGCGTTATATTCGACTATCATTCTAAGTCGGTAAAATTTCATAATTAGGGACTCAAAAAACCGGTTCGAACTTTGTTTTAAAAGATAGGCAATTAACTTTTTCGCATAGAAGTCCTTTTGATTTTATTTCTTTAAATAATTGTATTTCAAATGATTATTTTAAAAAAGAGAGCCCCTTTTGGGGTCGTTGTGTGGGGTCTTTTGAAAACCTTTTTTCTGAAAATTCCAAAATTTGTTTGGATTGACAGCCATTCTTTACGATTTTTCGAACACCAATTACCACCTGTGCTCCACCAGACACTATGCTCGTCCGCCTCGCACGAGGGCGCTCGGCGACCTCGCTTAGAACGCGACCGCCCTTCCGCGGAATCTTCGCCAACTGCGTCGGCTCGACCCGCGGAATAGGCTCGGTGATTTCCTATCTTTTGAATGTAGCCCTCCGGCAAATAGAAAATGTCCAAAGAGATTTCGTCAAGTCCGTAGGATACGGACTTGATAAGACTTTGAAAAAGCTGGGGTCGGTCTTCGGGGGGAATTTCGCCAATCTTTTTTGAAAAATATTTTAAGTTTTCTAAAACTATTTTTTTTTCAAATTTTTCTTTTTCTTCTTTTTGAATCGAAAGTTGTATCCCCTCTTTTGTTTTTTTTAAATGTTTGGTGTTGGGTTGGGATTCTAACTTCTGACTTCCAACTCCTAACTTCTTTCTAATTCATCCTTTTTCTTGTTTTCGAGATTTTCGATTAAGGACTTTAGGGTTTTATTATGTCACAATGTCAAGTACTGTCCCCTATACCCACACAAAATTTCAACCAGCAGATCATAACTTACTTTATAAACTGGTAATTTGTCGTATTTAGCCATTTTCTAATAAATTTTTCGCTGGGGCTTCGCCCCAAACCCAAAATAATCAAATAGACAAATAACCAACTAATCCCTAATACAGCGAACCGAGAACCCGATCTCCTTAAGGATATTGTAGCGGCCTACTCCTGAACTAGCGTTTCCCAGTTTCCGGTACCAGGCCACGCCGGAACTGTAAGCAGTAGAAGACCAAAAGTCAGCGTAGGTACCCATATCCCAGAAATCTCCAAGGTTATTGCGGAAGCCACCAGGTAACGCGGAAAAACCACTTTCGTTGGTAGCACCAGTGTTGGGGTTATGCCAATGGGTTGTTCCGGTTTCTTTCATTTTACCTCCGGCAACCAAATCACCTCCAAGGTAATCAACCAATGTTTGCCACTCATTATCACTGGGTATATGCCAACCTTCTGGTGCGATATTACGGCTGTCGTTTACAGCATACCAATTATAGAGACTGCCATAAGTCACGGCGTTATTCGTGTCGAAATCATAATTGCAGTAAACCCCAATAGTCAATCCGTACCATCTATCTATAACATTTGGTATAGAATCGCCATTTCGATAATGCGTTACTTTCAGGTTTTCTGACATCCACCGTTGATCGCCAATTTTTACAGTCTGATAAGTATTGCCATCAATGTCGGTTACTGTTCCTGTTTGGACTTCTTCTGTTGTAAATGACTTAGCGCTGCCATAACCAGTTCCTTCACTGTTGGTTGCATAAGCTCTTACATAATAGGTGGTTTCTGCTGTTAAACCTGTAATATTGCTCGTAAAAGTGCCTGTTCCTGTACCATCGGTGGTTTTATTATCAGCTACCGTAGGTGTTTGATTTGTGCTACAACATACCCCGCGAGCGGTTACGGTCGCTCCGCCATTAGATGTAATAGTCCCGCCGCATTGTGCCGTTGTTTGCGTTATTTCACTGACATCGGCGGTGGTCACTTCAGGCACATTTACAGTGCTTTCTGTTGGATTTTTTTCACAGCTAAAAAACATAAAAATAGCAATAAAAAAAATCGTTAAAAGTAGTGTCTTTCTCATTGCAAACCTCCTTTTAAATTGTTAATGATTTTTCGGGCCTTCTCCAATTCAAGTGGGTGAATTTAAGTTAATTTCAGTCGCCGAAACATTGCTGAAATCAAACCTGGTAAATTCAAAACCTGCGGTTTCGGTCGGCTACAAATTTTTTTAGGTTTTACTGCAAGTTTATTATAATTTCTATCCCATTGTATGGACAAACAACTCATTTATGTATTTAATTTACAAAATTAAATTCTAGTGTCAAGGGTTTTATTGTTTGCTCATGGGAGAACCCATGAGCATAGTTCAAGCTTTTTCTTCTTTTTGAATTGAAAGTTTTATCCCCTTGCTTTTTTAACCTCTGGGTGGGGAGGCAATTCATAATTCAAAACTAAAAATTCAGAATTCGTAGTAGTCCTTTTTCTTGTTTTCGAGCAAATCACTCATTTCACATTTCATAGGTGACCCTGTTAACAGATCCTCCTATCAATTTTCGTTTTTATAATGGCCTAATGTAAAGCTCAGCGGTGCGGCTTGTCCGCGTCCGCTGGAGCGTCTTGTTCGCAGACATTTGCTGCTCTCAGCTTGTCGAACGCAATCGGCCGCATGTCGGAATGGACATACTCGCGAATTACCGATACGCACTGTTCAACAGTCATCTCCGATGTGTCGACCTCCACATCATACGTATTGTGGGAATGCACACGATCGTACTGATAGCGAGCCATCCCCACCTGGCGGTCACCCCGAGATTTCTCTCTGGCTTCGAGCACAGCCAGGGAGCAATGCACGCCGACAAACACCACCTGCAGACCGTCGAAGGCCTTGACGCACGGGGCTACCCACGACGGCTCCTGCAGGACATGGTCGATGATCACGTTGTTGCCCGCATGAGCGATGGCAGCGTTCGAGGTATTGAAACCAGCCAGGAGAATCGGAAGCGCGTCTGAAAAAAGGTACTTATTGTCCGTAAGATAAGCATCCGGAAGTTGATGGAGAAAGGCATCGACGGAGATATGTAGGTACGGCTCGTCGAGGGATTTCTGCAGTTCTTTGGCTATTGTGCTCTTGCCGGAACTCGACGTTCCGTTCAGAAATACCACGCTTCCGCTTTCTCTTGTCATGTCTGTTCTTCGTCCTGCGAACATAGTTTATACATCCTATATTAGAATTATAAAGAGAATGCAATCTCTGTCAATATGAGAATTTTTGTGCCAGCAATACAGGTTTTATTTTTTTTAGAAAATCTTTTAAGTTCTCTAAAACAATTTTTGTTTCAAACTTTTCTTTTTCTTCTTTTTGAATTGAAAGTTTTATCCCCTTGTTTTTTATTTTTGGGGTGGTAGGGTTGTAGACTAAGGACTGGTGACTTTGGACTATGGACTAATAATTCCTTTTTCTTGTTTTCGAGATTTTCGGAAAAATTACTCATTTAACATTTCAGGGTTTGCCCCCGTTAATATGCTGTTAATATTACACCGTCCCCATATACATATTTTATAAGTTGGGAATAGCTAACCTGTCGTTTTATGCATTATTCAAGTGAAGAAGGTAGCCCCTCATCTGGCAAGGGATATGGTGGTAACGACGCTGCATCTTGGACAAGTGAAATAACAAATTGATCTGCTCGTGTTGGATTAGGATTAAGACTAGAATCTGTCAATGGAATCGTTTTACTTTGTTCTTTACGCCACGCGTTAAGCATAAATGACCCCAAAAAGCTTACAACACGAATATCATATGTTGAGTCGTCAATTATTGTTAATACATTAGATTCACCAACTAAAGCTGCCTTATAACCATCATTGATCAATTTACAAACTAAGTTGCTACCAATAAATACGGTACCAACTTTATCTGTCTTATCTTCGAATTTGTTTGGAATTGTGATGTCAACTCCGAGTTGTTGCTGGCACAAGGATATTGCATATGCTGATTGCATTTGATAAAAACCAGCATTATAACATTTATTGAAAGCATCTATTGCCTCTTCGAAACTGTTTTTACCATATAAATTTACACCATTGTTATACAGCTGAACTCCTTGAGTGTTTTTTTGGGCTGTATCTTTTCTTTCAGCTTCTTTGCGAATAAAATTAACGATTTCAACCCAGCCCCCAACACCATCAATACCATTTAAATAAACAACATCCCCGGGGGAGAGAATTAAATTTATATCCTTACAAAAATACACGTTTTTATCAGACTTAATAGCTTTTGCATACCCGACAACTTGCTCATCTGCATTAACAACGACGTTTTCAGTCAAACCCAACACCATCTCTCCGTTACATGTTTTTTTTACACAAATATCATACATCTGAATACCTCCATTTTAAATTTTCCTACTTTTACTGCGTTAAGAAGTTTAGGTTTGTTTTTTATTATGTAATTTGTTTTTGTATAATATCCCATAACCACTATATTAAAATTATATTGAAAATACAATCTCTGTCAATATAAGAATTTTGGCGCCAGCAATAACAGGTTTAAATTTTTTTAGAAAATCTTTTAAGTTCTCTAAAACAATTTTTGTTTCAAACTTTTCTTTTTCTTCTTTTTGAATTGAAAGTTTTATACCCTCTTTTGTTTTTTTTAGTGGGGTGGGTAGGCTGGCAGACTAGGGACTGATGACTATGGACTATGGACTAATTTCCCTTTTTCTTGTTTTCGAGATTTTCGGAGAGAATACTTTTGGGAGTACAATGTCACAATGTCAAGCACCGTCCCCATGTGCCCAGATTAAAGCACCGTCCTCCCATACCGTCCTCCCATACTTCTTTATATCTCTTTACCCATTTGGCAATAGTTTTAAAATTAACCTCAAAAAAATCGGCTGTTTCTCTGTATGAGTGACCTCTTAAATAATAATCAACCATTTCTCTTCTTAAATCGTAAATCAGGGACTTGTTTTTTAGTTGATTGTTGACTATATTTCGGTACATTAGATTCATAAGGGGGCTATTTTAGCCCCTTTTCTTTTTAAATTCAACCCCTTAATTATATCTTTCAATTCTTTTACGGTCTCTGTACTCATAATATTTAACTTCCTAACTGTACCGCCATGTGCATGAACTCTCCCAAACTTAAAAAATTTTTATATTGACATAGATTGGATTTCCTTTATAATTCTAATATAGAAACCACGGGAAATATACAAGAGATAGCAAACAAAAAGCCAGTCACCCACACCGGCAAGATTATCTAACAATTTTTTCCAGAGGGGGTAAACTCTATGTTTGAAAAATTTACAGCAGATAATATCAGAAAATGGGAAGATTCAAAAAATATTAGTAAGCTAATCGAAGCGTTAGGATATAAAGACGAGAAAATTCAAAACTTAGCAAGTTTAGCGTTGCAAAGAATAGGCGAAGAGGCCGTGGAAAAGCTAATCAAGGCTTTGGGCAGTGCCAACATCCAAGTACGCTCAAATGCCACTAAAGTTTTAGTTTCCATTGGAAATGTAGCTGTGGAAAAGTTAATCCGGTATTTAAGAGATGAAGATTTTTCTGGAATATTCCCGGAAATAGTTAGAGTATTAGGTTCAATTCGGAATGAGAAAGCTATTGAAGTGCTCGCCGAGAAGCTAAAAGACGAGGACGCTATGGTACGGGAGGCTGCAACAGATGCTTTAGAGAAAATTGGGATCTCAAAAGCAAAAGAAGCTGTTGAACGCCACCATCGTAGCGAAGCACATAGCACCAACGCACCAGAGACTAACGCTTCGTCGGTCGGTAGTGATGATAAAAAAACAACAAAATTGGAGAAAATTAAAGGTGCTTTCATTGTATTTGTTTTGATCTTTTTATTTTGTATATTAATGCTTGCTATTTACCCTCCAGTTGGAGTGCTGTTTATGTTTTTCTTACTTATGCCATCTCTTTTATATCTTTTAAAAACTATCGGGAGACCTGCTACAGCTGAAGAATTTGCGGAATATCTTAGGGAAAGTGAAAGAAAGTGGATAAAACAAAAATCTCGATTTGAAAAGCTCAGTGAACTTTTTGAAAAGAACAAACTAGAGTTTGAACTAAATTTAAGTAAATACAATAATGATCTACAAATGTTATCAAAAGTTCATTACGACTTTGCCAGAGAATGTGACTTTAAGTTCTATGAATCTGCTAAAATACACTCAGATAGTTATGGAAATATTTTTTCGGATTCTTATTTTCCTTTTCTTGCTGAGGCGAAAAAAGAATACGAATGGGTTATTAATAATTCAACAAATAATAAACTTAAAAAAGATGCAGAAAAAAGATTAACAAATATTGAAAAAGATATAAACGAGAAGTATAATGAGGCATCAAATGCTGTAAAAGCTCTTAGCAAAAGTAAAGGAGAGGAAGGGATGGCAACTAAAGATTATCTCTCGCGTATAGAGGCATCTTTCCCAGAATTGAAAATTAGACCTTAATTGTGAGGGTCTTGACTCAGACTTGTATTAATTGTATTAACGATATTAACGGGATCAACCCTTGAAATGAGAAACGAGAGGTTTGCTCAAAAATCTCGAAAACAAGAAAAAGGGAACACAATCAATTCTGAATTTTTAATTATGAATTACCCCATCACTCCAAACATTAGAAACAAGGGGATTAGACTTTCAATTCAAAAAGAAGAAAAAGATAACCTGGTCCATAGTCCAGAGTCGAAAGTCCAAAGTCTACCTACCCACCCCCTAACTTAAAAAATAAAAACTGAAACAAAAATTGTTTTAGAAAACTTAAAAGATTTTTCAAAAAAGATTGGCGAAATTTCCCCC
>CAZQNI010000038.1:0-9933 GCA_964594255.1 uncultured bacterium
GATTAAAATATATTTTTTCATATAAACTCCTTTAATTTTCACTGACAGCGAATTTTTCACAGTTAAGATAATAAATATTCCTTAAAAGCTTCATAATCATTAGGCAGATGCTCGGGTTCAATAACTCTCTTGTCTATATCTACCAGTGACGGATGAGGTTCGGGAGTTATTTTAAGGGTCTCTTCTATTATTTCCGGAAACTTAGAAGGATGAGCAGTCTCAAAACATACAGCAGGCTTATCTATTTTCTTATAATGATTCATTAAAGCCGCAACACCTACTGCTCCGTGCGGCTCAAGCAATACATTGTAATTTTCATAAATTTCCTTTATGGTTTTGACAGTTTCTTCATCGCTAATAGATACAGAATACAGATTTTTTCTCATCTCCCCTACGTCGGGTTCCCTGTGAACATTTCCCTCTTTGTCAACAATACCGCCATAAAGGTTGAAATATCTGGCAAGATTACTCGGATTTCCAACATTCATCGCATTGGAAAGACACTCACGAGAGGGATCCACTTTCTCATAAACCCCGCTCTCAAGAAATTTAGGGAACTCATCGTTTTCATTAGTGGCTATTATGAGTGGACTAACCGGCAAACCCATCCTGTGAGCAATTTCGCAGCCAAGAGAATTCCCGAAGTTGCCGGACGGAACCGAAAAAATTACCGGACGGATTTCATCCACCACATTTATATAAGAATAAAAGTAATAAACTATCTGAGGTAGTATTCTTCCTATGTTAATCGAATTCGCGGAGGTTAAATTTAAACTCTTAAGCTCGGAGTCACCAAACGCCTGTTTCACAAGTCGCTGGCAGTCATCGAATTTACCGTCAATAGCTATTGTAGTAGTATTATCGCCTATAGCATTTAATTGTTTTCGCTGTCCCCCGCTAACTTCCAATTCAGGGTAGAGAATATACACTTTAATACCCTCCAAACCCTTATAAGCAGTGCCTATCGCACTCCCGGTATCTCCGGAAGTTGCTACCAAAACGGTTATCTCTTGATTCTCTTCCTTTAATTCCTCCATCAATCTTGACATAACCTGAGCGGCAAAATCTTTAAATGAGGCGGTAGGACCCTGGTCCATTCTCGCAAGATAAATTTTTTCCGTGACCTTCTCTAAAGGTATACTAAAACTGTATGCATCTCTGCACACATCTTTTAGCTTCTCATCGCTTATATCATCTTTCAAGTATTTCCTAAGTATCTCAAAAGCAACTTCAAAATAAGGTCTATCCTTAAGCGATAGTATTTCTTCTTTATATAATTCAGGCAATCGATTCGGCATAAAAAGTCCGTTATCCGGAGCCTGCCCCATAAAAAGGGCTTCTTTAAAGGTCACCTCTCCTTTAAAACCTTCAATATTTTCCGTATTTAATTCTCGATTTGTACTGTAATATAAAATTCTATTAACCATATATATCCTTTTTCATGAAAATTAAAATATATTATTTATTTTCTTTCAAAAAACAATATAGAGATATTTTAATTTGTTAGCCTGTTGGTGTGTTGGTCTGTGGGTGGGTAAAAAACGGACTAACGGACTAACAGACTAACGCACTAACAATATCCACACTCAATTAAAATCTTAGATGTCGATTTCTCTTGGGTCTTCTTTTGTTGGGACAACCCCCCATTCCTGGTCCCCATAATCAAAATCCGAAATTTTTTCAATAGGCAACTTCATGTATTTACCATATCCTTCTGCTGCCACCTCTCCGCTTTTTAATTTTATTTCACCGCTCCCTTCATATATGCGGCTTGTTTCTTTAGTAATACGAGCTCTGACTTTTATCTCTTCATCGAGCGGTATCGGTTTTTTAAAACGAACATGAAACTCCACCGTAACAAACCACACATCCTCTTCATAATCAATCATAATGGCTCTTCCGATAGTTTCGTCCAGAATAGCCGAAATGATTCCTCCATGAAGACGTCCCGGATAACCCTGATGCTCTTCTATCGGCTTAAAAATTCCAACTAATTCTTTGCTCTCCAACTCATAAAAGTGCACTTTTAGTCCGAGATTATTTTTCAATCCGCATACAAGACACATCTTCGAATTTGGCTGCTTCCTTATAACTTTTAGTTTCATTGTAAATTCCCTTTTTAAAATACAAATTATTTGTTTTATTGCAAGAGCCCTACAATCAACAAAAATAATCTCACACAGAGAAGAAAGAAATTATTTAGAAAATATAGGACTTATAGTTTTTATTTTTTTGTATTCATTGACTTATGGATGGCGACTGGTGACGAATATATTTTCCAAATCCCGAATTAAGTAAAATCACCATATGATAAGCTTTTCTATGTTTTCCTGAGCTCTCTTGATACCCTCCTGCGCATACTTAATCCATTTAGGATCATTTGTCTTAGTTATTGTTTTTTTCCAAATTCTTATAGCCTCATCAAAATGTTCTTTTGCCGGTATCGCCTTCTGATTATCCATATAATCTGAACCTAAACGATAATAGTATTCTCCGTAAAGAGCAAATAAAATATAATCGTTAGGATCGATAGAAAAACCCTTATTTATATATTTTTTGACCCCTGAAAGATTCTTCCTGGTAAGTTCAAGATTGATTAACTGATAATATACACTTAGATTTTCAGGGTCGATTTCTAAAGCTTCATTATAGTAAATTTCAGCGTTTTGATACTGCTTCATTTTCAAGTAAGCATTGCCAATTAGCAACCTGCTGGAAACATGTTCGGGAATTGTTTTAATTATGGATTCGTATTCTTCGATAGCCTTTTCGTATTCTTTAAGTTCGAAATAAACCTCCCCTAGTTTTTTAATCATTTCGATATCTTCGCCGAAAACTTCTTTAGCCTTCTTCAAATACTCAACTGCCTCGCTATACTGCTTAAGTTCAAAATAAGCATTCCCTAATCTAAAAGCTATTCCCCCGTTATCAGGATCGAGTTGATACGCCTTTTTATAACTTTGCAAAGCTTCGTCGTATCTGCCCTCCGATTCCAGATAACTCGCGTATAAATCATAACTGCTTGCGTCTTTGGGATTATCTTTTATTATTTCTTTAAAAAGTTGTTCCGCTTTCTCCGATTCTCCCGTCTTTGCGTATATATCCGCAATAGCCTGTGCCATTTTTCGACTATCTTCAGGACTAGACGAACATTTCAAACCTTTTTCGCAAATAGCCAAAGCCTTATTCGTATCTCCAACGGTTAAGTACACCTGCCGCAATGCCAGGTAAGCATCCACATATGACAAATCCGCATTGATAGCTTTTTCAAGAAGAGGAATCGCTTCATCATATTTTTTCTGTTTCATATATTCAAAAGCAAAACTGTAATATCTTTCCGCCTCGGAAACTTCCTGCACCTCAGACTCTTTTATCTCTTCCTCCTTTTCACTGGTAGATGCACAACTTACCAGAATAAGTAAGAGGAGAGGAAAAAACACCTTAAGAATTTTCATTTTTAATCCTCCTTTTCTAAATATAAATACTCCTTTTTCAACCATATTATAAAAATAAAGAAAATAGTAACTGCCGTCAAGGGGGTTCTTTATTTAGGATTTTGGATTTAAGGACTGAGATTTAGTTTTGACTCTGGACGTTGGACTTTGGACTAATTTTCTAATAACTCTTGACATATCCTTTAGAAATCTATAAAATAACTAAAACATAGGAGGAATGATGAAAGTAGCTTCCGTCTCCGAAATGAGAAAACTTGACCAGACCGCCGTAAAAAAATACGGTATCGACGAAATACTCTTAATGGAAAACGCCGGCAACTCCGTTTTCTACGTAATAGAAAAAGAAATAGGAATCAAAAACAATAAATTCCTTGTGCTTTCCGGAAGCGGTAATAACGGGGGCGACGGAATGGTAGTGGCAAGAAAACTTCATTCAAACGGCGCGAGTCTTCGCCTATTCCTTCTCTCAGACGAACGAAAACTAAAAGGGATAACAAAGAAGAACTTTAGGATATTAAAAAACATAGGTATCTCCATAAAGAAAAAACCGAATCAAAAAGAAATACAAAAGGCTTTAAAAGAGAACGACGTAATAATTGACGCAATGCTCGGGACAGGTCTCTCAGGAGAGATCAAAGGTATTTATAAAAAAACAATCGAGCTTGTGAATAAAGCCGGTAAAAAAATCGTAAGTGTCGATATACCTTCAGGTATTAACGGAGATACAGGAGAAATTATGGGGGTTGCAGTAAAAAGCGATATAACCGTAACTTTCGGTCTACCAAAAATAGGAAATCTTAATTACCCGGGATATGAACACGCGAAGAAGCTTTTTGTATCTCATATTTCTTTTCCTCCGGAGCTCTACGACGATAAAGCTATAAAAACCGCGATAAACTGTCCTATCCCTTTAGAGAAAAGGGGAAAGGATACACATAAAGGTTCTTTCGGAAAATGTCTCTTTATTTCGGGAGCAAAGAAATATCTGGGAGCCCCATATTTCTCCGCGATGTCTTTTCTAAAATCAGGAGGAGGGCTTTCTTATCTTGCAACACCAGAATCTATCTCCACCTCTATCGGCAAAAAAGGCAAAGAACTTGTACTGCTTCCGCAAAAAGAGACAAAAACAGGCTCGATCTCTAAAACCAATCTCAAAGAACTGGCTGATTTTTCCAGAGGTGTTGACTTCGTTGTAATGGGTCCGGGACTCTCTCTCGACAAAGAAACTCAAGAGCTGGTTCGCAATCTAATAACGAAGATAAAAAGACCTCTCTTAATCGACGGGGATGGATTAACCGCATTAAAAGGCAATATAGATATACTTAAAAAAAGAAAAAACCTGACGGTTCTGACTCCCCACCCGGCAGAGTTTATAAGATTATTCGGAGGAAAAACAAAAGAAACGAAAATAAATAGAGTACAAATTATGAGAGAAAAATCTGCTTCGTATGGCTGCTTCATCGTATTCAAAGGAGCAAATTCGCTAATAGGATGTCCGGACGGAAAAGTTTTTATAAACCTTACGGGAAACCCGGGAATGGCTACCGCAGGTTCGGGCGATGTCCTTACCGGAATAATTCCCGCAATGTTTAAAGTTGTTCCTTCCGATAGTGAAAAAAACATGTTTAAAAATGCCGTTAGAGTCGGAGTACTACTTCATGGTCTTGCCGGAGACCTGGCAGCTCTAAAAAAAGGAGAAGACGGCATGACAGCAACAGATATTTTAAACTCAATACCGGAAACTATAAGAAAATACAGAACAGAAGGTAATGATCTGCTCGGAAATATACAATTAATCTAGCGCGGCGTAGCCGCTAAAATGTAAAAATCAAATATCAAAATGCAAAATTACAAATCAAAGTTCAAAAATGAAAACAAAAAAAAGAAACAACGAATAACACAAATAGCACGAACTATTTTTTATTTTTTTCGGGTAGGGGAAGATATAACTTTGCATTTTAATATGTCATTTTGCTTTTTAATTTTTGATATTTTATTTACCAGAAAAAGACGATTAAATCAAATGAGATATTCTTTTATAAAAAAACAAAGAACTAATTGGTAATATCATGAATATGAAGGCCTGGGTTCTCGAGAAACAGGGAAAAGTCGAAACAAAACCTCTCATTAAAAAAGAAATTCCGATTCCCGAAGTCAAAAAAAACGAAATACGAATCAAAATTAAAGCCACAGGTATTTGCAGAACGGATTTACACGTAATAGAAGGCGACTTGCCTTTGCATAAAAAACCCGTAGTCCCTGGCCACCAAATCGTGGGAATTGTCGATGAAATAGGAAATGGGGTAAACTCCTTTAAAAAAGGAGACAGGGCAGGTGCAGCCTGGCTATATAGCTCATGCAGAAGCTGTAAATTCTGCTCTTCCGGAAAAGAAAATTTATGTGCAAAAGCAAAATTCACAGGCTGGGATGTCGACGGAGGCTACGCCGAATTTATCGTTATCGACCAGGATTTTGCTTATCCCCTGGGAGATAATCATTCCTTCATGGAACAGGTACCTTTTATGTGCGCTGGAATAACAGGATACAGGGGATACCGTATTGCAGATGTTAAGAAGGGTGAAAAATTAGGACTTTTCGGCTTCGGACCGACTGCCTCTTTTATCCTTCAAATTGCAAAAGCAAATGACATAGAATGTTTCGTGGTCACAAGGAGTACACATAATCAAAACTCGGCAAAGGAACTTAACGCCGACTGGGTCGGTGACTACGATGACAAATTTCCCGTAAAGCTTGATGCCGCGATATTCTATCCTCCCGCGGGAGGGCTGGTCTCTTATGTTTTATCGCTTCTAGAACCCGGGGGAAGACTTATTCTCTCCCCCATTTACATGTCTAATATAGAAATCAAAGATTACACAAACCTTCTCTGGATGGAGAGGAGCATCAAATCTGTAGCAAACATAACCCGAAAAGATGGAATAGAGTTTTTAAAAATCGCCGACGAACTTAAACTAAAATCGCGAGTAGAACAATATAGTTTCGATGATATACCTGAAGTTCTTATAAAAGTTGCAAAAGGAAAAATAAACGGAACCGCAGTTGTTGAACTAAGCTCTTAGCCTTTTGCCTTTAGCTGTTAGCTTAAAAACGAAAATTAAACTCTGTGCTCTTTGCGTCTCTGCGGTTATTTTTGGATTTGGGATTTAGGGGTTAGGATTTAGCTAAAACAAAAAAGTTTTTTATTCGTGCTATTTGTGTAATTCGTTGTTCCTCATTTTGGGATGGGTTGGGTAAAACAAATAAAAAATCTTGTGTTAATCTGCGGAATCTGTGGTTGATTATTTGCGGAATTTCTTTTTTTAAGTATTATTATTTATAAAAGGAGGTTATATGGCAGAAATTTCAGTTCAAACCGTTTATTTTCAAGAACCGGGAAATATAAATACAGAGAGAACCCTTCAAATTGCTTTAAAACGAGTTCAGGAACTCCAAATCGAACAAATAGTCATAGCTTCAACCGGAGGATACACTGCACTTGAAGCAATGAAAGTTTTCACGGATTACAACCCGATAATCGTAACTCACTCTACCGGATTCAATATTCCAAATGAACAGGAAATGCCGGATGAAACAAGAAAGCAACTTGAGGATATGGGTGCTACTGTGCTGACCTGCTTACATTCATTCGGAGGAATAGGAAGAGCAGTCAGAAAACAATTAAAAACTTACCAGCTTGACGACATAATTGCCAGCACGCTTCGTATACTCGGTGAAGGAATGAAAGTAGGATGCGAAATTACACTTATGGCAGCGGACGCAGGATTAATAAACACAGAAAAAGAAACCGTTTCGATTTCAGGAACGGGAAGAGGAGCGGACACCGCTTTAGTTTTAAAGGGAGCAAACACCCAGAGTTTCTTCGATCTAAAAGTAAAAGAAATCCTCTGCAAACCGAGACTGGACTGAATTTAGGATTTTGGGTTTGGGATTTAGGATTTAGTTCTTAGTGGTTGACTGCCAAATAAAAGTAGGGTGGCCTATTTTCATTTGGCACATAACCCTTAGTGCCTAGTTCATGGTTCGTAGTTTTTCGGTCTGCCGTCTACGGTCTTCGGTCGGTCTTATTAATGGACTAACATTTTATCTCCTCTGTGTCCTCTGTGGTAAATATTTTGTTCTTTTCGAATTTTGATTTGTATTTTTGATTTTTGATATTTAATTTTTACATTATATATGCCTTGACATTAATTGAAAAACCATTTATTATACTGAACGAAAATGAAAATTAAAATCAGTATTTCGGATAATAATTTTTTGTCACGCAAATTTATATACATCGTACTGCTTTCCCTTGTTCTAATTACCTCCTGCTCAGCCGCTAAAAAGTCCATAGATGTCACCCCATACATTTCTGCCAACAAAGGAGAGGGAAGTTTTGCGCTCTCGTCTTCCGGAAAATCCGCACCACTGTACGTAAGTTCCGAAGACTATCCCGGAGTAATCAAGGTGGCAAAACTTTTCCAGGCAGACATCGAAAGAGTAACGGAGTCTAAACCGGAAATATTTGTGGATGAAGTCCCAAAATCAAAAGAAATAGTCATAATAGGAACACTCGGAAAAAGCAAAATAATCGATGAATTAGTAGAAACTAAGAAAATAGATGTAAACATTAAAGGAAAATGGGAAACATTTATAAGACAGGTTGTAGAAAACCCACTGCCCGGCATCGATAGAGCTCTTGTTATCGTGGGGAGCGATAAGCGCGGCACAATATATGGCATGTTTGACCTATCGGAAAAAATCGGTGTTTCGCCATGGTACTACTGGGCTGATGTACCTGTTGAAAAAAAGACAAACCTTTATGTTTCACCGTTACCATACAGCCTCGGAGAACCGGCTATCAAATACAGGGGAATATTTATAAATGACGAAGCTCCCGCACTTACAGGATGGGCTTTTGAAAAATTCGGAGGTTTTAATTCTAAATTCTACGAAAATGTATTTGAACTTATACTTAGAATGAAAGGGAATTATCTCTGGCCTGCCATGTGGGGCAGAGCTTTCTACGTTGACGACACTCTAAACCCGAAATTGGCGGACGAATACGGAGTTGTAATAGGAACATCTCACCACGAACCTTTGATGAGAGCACACGACGAATGGAGACGTTTTGGGGAAGGGAGATGGAATTACGAATTAAACGAAGAAAGATTGAAGGAATTCTGGCGGCAAGGGATCCGAAGAATGGATGGATATGAAAGTATAGTTACAATAGGCATGCGGGGAGACGGTGATGAACCCATGACAGAAGGAACCGCAATTGCACTTCTTGAAAGAATTGTTAAAAACCAGCGAGAGATTATCGAAGAAGTAACGGGAAAACCTGCTTCTGCCGTCCCTCAAAAATGGGCTCTATATAAAGAAGTACAGGATTATTACGATAAGGAAATGACTGTTCCGAATGATGTAACGTTATTACTATGTGATGATAACTGGGGTAATGTAAGAAGGCTTCCAAAATTAGATGCCCCTCCGCGTACTGGCGGGTACGGGATGTATTACCACTTCGACTTTGTCGGGGGACCGAGAAGCTACAGATGGTTGAATACTAATCAAATTCCAAGAATATGGGAACAGATGCACTTATCCTACGGTTACGGAGTGGAAGAAATATGGATCGTAAATGTAGGTGATATAAAACCGATGGAATTCCCGACTCAATTCTTCCTGGATTATGCGTGGAACTTGAATAAATGGCCTGCAGGAAGACTACAGGAATACACTAAACTCTGGGCAAAACAGCAGTTTGGTGAGAAGTATGCCGATAAAATAGCCGATATTTTAACAAAATACACAAAATATAACGGACGCAGAAAGCCTGAATCTCTCGATTCTCTCACCTACAGCCTTATTAATTACAGAGAAGCAGAAAGGATTGTTGCCGATTACAATCAAATAGCTCAAAAGGCTGAAAATATTTATCAAGAATTACCTTCAGAATACAAAGATGCCTATTACCAGTTAGTATTATTCCCCGTAAAAGCGTGCGCCAACTTAGGCGAAATGCATGTTACGGTAGGGAAAAACTATTTGTACGCAAAACAGGGGCGCGCAGCAACAAATATGCTGGCACAGGAAGCAAAGAACCTCTTCGCACAAGACGCCGAATTAACAGAATACTATCACACAAAAATGGCTAACGGGAAATGGAATCACATGATGTCTCAATCACATATTGGTTATACCAGCTGGGATAATCCCCCGGAAAATATAATGCCGCCGGTCAAAGAAATAAAGATACCAAACACCGCAGAAATGGGAGTAGCAATCGAGGGCTCGGATAAATGGTGGCCAGATGTACCGGGAGAAGCAGTATTGCCCGAATTCGATTGTTATAACCAACAAAAATACTATATAGAAATATTTAATCGCGGAACTATTCACTTCGATTTCAAAATAGAATGCGAAAAACCCTGGGTAGTAATATCAGATAAAGAGGGTAAAATCGATAAAGAAA
>CAZQNI010000039.1:0-9712 GCA_964594255.1 uncultured bacterium
TCAAATTCAGAAATTTCAGATTTCAACCCTCTCCATTCTTCACAAAATTCAATCTTATCGATGTGTTCGTTTAATTTATTTTTTAAATGATAAAGTTCACTCTCCCACTCGTAAATTTCATTAATTTCGTTAATATCGAAACTTTCTACAATTTCTCTGTATTTTTTCGGAGAAATTCCGGTTTTCAAATCGATAAATTGACCAAGAACACCTTTACTTTCCGCGTGGTCTTTTAGTAAATCTACAACATTTTGAAGTTTTTTAAAAATCTCCCCAGCTTCTTCATCGGTAAATTTCTCATCCGGTATTAAATCCGGATTTTCTTCTGCGAGAGTCGAAAAACGGGAATTTGTAATATGAAATATACCTCTTTCCTGAAGGTCAGCTAAGAATTTTTCCTTATCATCTTCATATATAAAGAAATTAGCTTTTTTTAGATCTTCTTTAGGCATTTAGTCCTTTTTTAAAATACTTTTTATAACCAAATCTTTGGTTTCTTTTATCTTTTTTGAAGCCCTTTTTTCAATTTCTTCTATTTCCTTGCTCATCTTTTTTTCTAAATTTTCTTTCTCTTTTTCCGCTTTCCGAGCGCCTTCTTTTTTCTTATCCGCGATTAATTTCTTCACTTTATCATTAGCGTTCTCTATTATTATCTCGGCTTCTTTTTTCGCTTCCTCGATATCTTTTTGAGCTTTTTCTTTTGCTTTAGCAATGATTTTATCCGCTTCTTTCTCGGTTTCTTTTATCTCCTTTATAAGACCCTCGGGCATCTAACCTCCTTTGTTTCTAATAAATATCCAGCCGAATATACTTAGAATTAATTGAGTGTCAAGGGTAACTGACACAAGCTATTAGATATTTTTTTTGCTTTTGGATCCCCCCACATTACCCTCATGATTACTACAAGTTTTTCTTGCTAATAGCTAAAGGCTAAAGGCCAAGAGCTATTTTTAACAACAAATATCACGAATCTTTTCTTTTGTTTTTTTGACTCGTGACTCATGACTTAAGACACAAGACTAGAGTAGCTCTCACCACTCTTCCACTCCTTTTTTACTCGGCAACTAGACTAGATAAACTTCGTCGTGAGGATGTACTTTCTCTATAACTTTTATACCTACCTCATCTCCTTTATCTGCCGATTCAACAGACTCGCGCTCGATTTGCATAGAATCCACGCTCTGAGTAATATCATCATGAGCACCTCTAATATGAATCGTATCTCCAACTTTCAAAGGAGCATCCAGTTTAATAATCCCCACAGAGATATTGCCAAAATAATGAGTTATAACGCCTATCTTTTTCTCTTCCATCTTAACACCTCACTTTAAAAGTTTTAAATCTTTCAATTATTTTATGGTAAAAAAATAAAAAGTCAAGCACCACACCACCCCATTTTTACCACAGAGAACACAGAGAAAAAAAAGAAAACACAGAGACCACAGAGGAAACAAAAAAAAACACAGAGAAAACAGAAGGATTAGAAGCAGTGTAATTTGGTGGTAAGTGATACGTGATAGGTGGTATGTGATATGTGGTAAGTGTTTTTTCTTAATACTTGCTTTTCTTAGAGGTTTCTTATCTAATCCTTAATCCTAGCTTGTCTTCCTGCTTATCTGCTAATCCTAGATTCACTCACTGCTCCCTATAGAATCACTCATTTCCCCAATAATTATGAGAGTAAATGATTTTGGGCTTTGAAGAGCCTCTCTTCATTGATATATCCTCTGGTACCAAAAATCCATTCTTATCACCACCGATAATCTTATATCTTACCCCATCAGTATATATAAATATTCTGCATGGTAAAGCTCTACGAGGAATAGTATCAATCAAGGGTTTAAAATTTACTACTTTTGGGAAAAATCTTTTTTTTGTTGGACTGTACCAATTTTCCTTCATAAGTAATGACCATTTCTTAGTTGGATTATACCTATCTTTCCACAAAGGAAGAACCGGAGGCTCATACCAATCTTCTCTAGAAAGAAAATCCGAAAACGTTTCATTCGTTTCTTCGGTTCTTTCATCAAGGGACTGAGGATATCTTCCGTATGATTCTTTGCTCCAACTGTTTAACGCATGTTCAACTTTCTCCATATTAATTGCTATCATAATAACATCTCCTTCCCTTAAGTAATATCTTGCCTTTGGTGTTATTAATGCTACTATTACAACGAAAATTACAAATACCAAGATTATTATTTTTATTTGTTTTTTCATATATTACCTTCCTTCTTATTATTAATCATAATAGGAGAAACTACTATGTCAAGATGAACAGGGAATAAAGAAGCTGGGAGGTGAGAAAATTAGTTAAATAGTTAAATGATCAAATTGGTTTTTCACACCCTTTCTTTTCAATTATTTGAAAATTTTTTAATTTCGCGATTTGACCTGGATTCGAATAATCGACATATTTTAACGACAAAGTGTACAGAAATCGTGTAAAACAACAAAAAAATATATTTTTTTTGTTTATAATTCAACCTACAACTTCACGTATCGGTTTTAGGTGCAAGAATAAAAAGCGAATTTTTCCCTTGACATTTCAAGGAGATGCAGTATGTTTTTTTTTATGACGTATATAATGGGCTTTCATTTTACAAAATTTAGGTATCGCAATGCGATTTGGCTTCAGGTATTAAGCCCATAGCCGCTATAAACATAAAGAAGGCCTATGAGTATTACACAAACGACTGATATAAATCCGGAATCTAAAATTTTTCTTACCGATATTCACAATACCTATCTCTGCATCACCGCTTTGGTAACTGATCCCAATGCGGATCCTATTCACATAGCAGAAACTATTTACGATCGAGTGACTAAAATCCTGGCCAAAGCGGAAGCACAGATTATCCATGAACGGATATTCGGAAATATTGAAATTTATAAAAACCTACTCGAAGTGCGAAATCAAAAGGTCCGCCGTAGTTTCAACGAAGATCCGGGGCTGGTGACCTATATAGAGGGAGAATCCTGTTACGGCAATCCACTTGCAGGGATTCAACTTCGCGCTTTCCATCCCTCTCAAGATGAAGAAATGGTAAAAATCATCCGGGAGGGGAATATTCCACGAGGACGAATGTGGAGTCGAAACGGTGCTAAGTTTTTACAATTCCAAAACCTCCACGGGGGCGATTTATCCAACGGAGGTAATCGCCGAAAACAAGCAGAAACCATGTTTCGTAAAGCAGAAAACCTTCTAAAATCTGAAGGCGCTTCCTTCCGGGATGTGGTCCGAACATGGATTTATGTGGAGGACATCCTGGACTGGTATAATGAATTCAATTCGGCAAGAAATACATCCTACACCGATTTTGGATTACTTCATAACGGAGATCTCGCTCATGCGGAAGAGATTTTTTTACCTGCCAGTACAGGTATTGCAGGTAAAAATCCGGAAGGTGTTTCTACGATTATGGATCTGTTGGCAGTCACTCAAAGATCTAATACCGGAATACAAATTCAACCTCTTTATGGGATTCGTCAACGTTCGCCCTATCGATACGGCTCTGCATTCTCCCGAGCCATGCGTCTGGTGGAACCCGAGGGAAAATGGATATTTGTTTCGGGAACTGCTTCTATAAATGAAAAAGGGGAAACCATATACATTGGAGACATTTCTTCTCAAGTGAAACATACTGTAGAAGTGGTGGATTCGCTCATTCATCCAGAAGGAGCTTCTTTTTCTGATCTTTGCGAAGCCACCGTATTTCTCAAACGAAAAAGTGATTTACCCCTGTATCAAGAAACCGCAGAATCTCTCGGACTCTCCAATATTCCTGCAGTGTATTTGGTGGCGGATGTATGCTGGGACGAGCTTTTATTTGAATTAGACGCAGCGTTTGTGACTAACCAATAATTTCTCTCAAATTCGCTCGCGGTTTCGATAAGCCAGAAACGATAGTGCAATCCATATCCCTATAATCCAAAATACTATAAAAGGAAACTGGCTACCTGCTTTCCCGCCGTATGTATGCATTCCTGAAAAAAATATGTTCACTCCTAAATACGTCATGAGCAAGGTTCCAAATGCAGGGAATACCCAGACATTGAACCAATAGCACCAATGGGAACGAAGAACAAAGCGCAAATGCAACACCAACGCATAAGAAAGAATTACGATTAAGGTCCACGCTTCTTTCGGATCCCATCCCCAATATTGACCCCAAGTCTCATTGGCCCATATTGACCCCAATATACTCCCTATAGTGATGAGAAGAAGCCCTATCCAAAGTGCCTGTTCTGTGATTTTACTCCATGCGGACACTCTTCGCAGGAAACGATTTTCTTTCCCGGAAAGGGTAAAAGCCAATGCTGAAAGACTTAAAAAAGCCAACGCAGTCCCTACTGCAAAAAAACCATAACTGACTATCGCAGTAGATACGTGAAAAATAAACCATTTGGATTTCAAAATAGGGGGCAGAGGAGAAACTGCGGAATTTATAGAAGCCGTATGGGAAATAATTAAAACAATCCCTGAAAGCAAACTCCCGAATATCATGGGTAAACGGGAATGACGGCTCAAAGCAATCCCCGCCAAAAGACTGGCCCAGGCTGCAAATACCATGGATTCGTATTTGATGCTCCACGAAGCATGACCCGCCGAAATCCATCGAATCCCTAATCCTATGGCAAATACTAAAAATCCAAGCCATACTGCCCATTGAAAGAGTTTTTCTGCAACGGGAAATATTTTCTTAAATCGATCTTGAAATATAAATCGCATCACACTAATCAACACAAAAACACCTGTAACTAATACAAGCCACTTGCCCAAATGCTCGAAAACACTGAAATTTTGATATAATTTTTCGATTTGAACATGAAAAGCCAAAGAAACCAAACACATTATCCCTACAAGGCTTAAAAGTACACCATTGGAACTAGACTTCCCGGACTCCTGAATCCCGGTTTCAAGCTCCTGGATTCGGCCTTTCGGATGGAGAAATGCGAACGCTATCATTCCGATAAGAAGCAAAAAACCCGCATATGCCACAGGAGTTCCGGGATCTCGAGAAACAAAAAAGATGGAACCCTTTTCATCACTGTCAAAGGAATATTGATAAACACGATAGCCTCGATACCGAAGGATGTGATTCATGTAAATGGAATAAGGTTTTTCGATACTATGTTTGGTGTCTTCAATCACCACATCACTTCGAAATTGAGAAGGTTCATTCGAATCCTTATACCGTTCAATGCTGAAATCCACTAAACGGAGGGAAAATGGGAAATGAAAGGGCTTGGCGCCGAATTGGTTAGATGATTCTCCTTCGCGAAGGTAAAGAAAACCCTCTACAGCAAAATGTTTAGTCAGTATAGTCCCCAATAAAATGGTAAAAAAAGCAAAAGGGAACAAAACCAGGTCCCATTTCTTCCTCTGCCATAATTTGAAATGAATAAGATTCACAAAGAGGGTGACCGAAAACCAGATCCATAAAATTTCAAACCAGGGGGCATTATACACCAAAACCCTTGCCGTAGAACTCCCGTATGTCCGTTCGAGTAAAGTGGCAATTATAATACTCACGATAAGTCCCATGACAAGCACGAGCATGGTGGTCATCGAGAAAAAAAGTTTTCGTATCATTTCAAAACTTCCGAACACAAAACTCTTAACCCGCAACACGTAACTTTAAAATCGCCATCTATTCCGGCTACCGGATTCTTTATAAATTATAGCCTTTCTTCAAACTTAATCTCTTGGCTTATTTCGCTCTGCTGATAAGCAGCTATCGCCTGGGCGAGTTTCATGTCCGAGGGATAAGTGATTTTTATATTAAAAGGATCTCCTTCCACCCATCTAATATCATAATTCAATTTCTCGGCAAAAGCCAATTCATCGGTAAAACTATAAGTAGAAAATAAGCTTACAACGTGCTCTAATATTTTCCTTCTAAAACCCTGAGGTGTCTGTACTTGAAGCAAATTACTTCTAGCCCTGGTCCATAAAATTTCGTCATTTTTATAAACCTTCAGGGTATCTCTTACCGGTATTCCGGGGGCGCAAATGCCAAATTCTTTAACGCCTTTTACTATTCTGTCGATCAGTTCGACACTGATAAAGGGTCGAACTGCATCATGAATCAGTACTATTTCCTCTGAAGTTTCCTTGAATCCATTATAAACGGAGTCTTGTCTCCTTTTCCCTCCGGAGACTACTTTAATCTTTTTTTTAAGTTTAGCGGTTTTTTCTTTAATGTTGGAAAGTTTTTCCTCCGGAACTACAAGGATAACTCTCTTAACTCCATATTCCAAAAATTTCTCTACCGGAAAAAAAAACAGCTCCCTACCGGCTAAGATAGAAAATTGTTTATAAATATCACCCATCCTCTTTCCCTTCCCTCCGGCAACTATTACAGCTTCAATCATGTTTTTGCAACTCTTGCCCAAACTTTCCTGTTAAATTTACTTTCAATAATGGCTTCAACAAAACATTCAAGAGAAACCGGCTGATTTTCGGGTACATCACCCTCAATCTCTACAAGAGTTCCGTCAGCCAAAAAACCTTGAGCTTTATCATATCCGTAATCTATATGATTTACAATAATTTTTTCTCCTCTTATCAAATTAGACTTGCCTACCATATCGAGGTCTTTTAAGTTGATACACTCGATGCCCTGAATTTCTAATTCCTCTTTATCATTTCCGGCAGTTATTGCCGGACAGTTCAGGGTCTTACAAATCTCTGATAAATCTTTTTTAATTACCCTTAAATCTAATTCCTTTAAAGTTCGAAGATCATCCTTAAAACCCTCCGGAATTTCATTGGATTCTAAGTATTTCGATATTTTTTTCATATCTTCTTCCGAAATCACAGGTATCCCCTGTATTATTCCGGATTTAAATAATTTTCCTACTCTTCCATCCCTAATCGCGGAAGAATGAATCGCTTTGTAATCTTTTTCCTCTTCTACTTTAATGTTTCTATATATCAATAATAGAGCGATGATCCATCCTACTAACCCAAGAATAATAACCGATGTAATCATAATTCACAAAGCTCCTTTGCCTGCGCTACATTTGAAACTTTTAAAACTTTAATATCAGATTTAGAATCGCTTGCTTTTTCGGGAACAATAATTCTCTTAAATCCAATTTTGCTAGCCTCTTTAACTCTGCTTGTAATAAAAGGAACTGCTCTAACCTCTCCGGAAAGCCCTACTTCACCCACTATACAAAGATCATCCTTGATGGGCTTTTCAAGCAAACTGGACAATATCGCTAAAATCACACCGAGATCTATAGATGGCTCAAAAACGTTCATACCTCCGGCTATATTACAGTAAACATCATAACCGCTCATATCCATCATAAGCCTTTTTTGAAAAACAGCCATCAAAAGATCAAGTTTTTTTTCGTTAAATCCTCTCGCAACTCTCTGAGGATAAGAAAATCTTGTCGGAATTACAAGAGCTTGAATCTCAACCATAAGAGGTCTGGTCCCTTCAATGGTAGGGGTAATTACAGAACCGGAAGATTTCTTTTCCTTACCGGAAATAAGATAGAGAGAGGGATTCGGAACTTCCTTTAATCCTTTTTCATCCATATCAAATATACCTACTTCATTTGTAGACCCGAACCTATTCTTCTTTGACCTCAACAAGCGAAAAGAATGTGTATTATCACCTTCCATAAAAAGCACAACATCCACCATATGTTCTAAAGTCATCGGACCGGCAATATTTCCCGCCTTGGTAATATGACCGACAATAAACACCGTAATATTGTCCTTCTTGGCTATTTCCATCAATTCCGAAGTTATTTCCCTGACTAAAGAAACCGAACCCGGTATTCCGCTTCTATCGGATAATGCCATAGCCTGTATGGAATCAACTACAACCATTTCGGGTTTTTCCGCTTTAATTAAAGACAAAATACTCTCAATTTCGGTTTCAGATACAGTCAACAATTTTTCCTCTCCCAATCCAAGCCTACTCGCCCTCATTTTAATCTGATTTAAAGATTCTTCACCAGATACATAAAGAACCTTAAAAGACCTGGAAAGAACTCCGGATACCATAAGAAGTAAAGTCGATTTACCAATACCCGGATCACCCGAAATCAAAACCAAAGAGCCGGAAACAATACCTCCACCCATAACTCTATCGAATTCAGAAATACCCGTCTTAAAACGTCCATCTTCTTTTACAGAAACTTCGTTTAAATATTTTGGTTTTAAGACTTTTCCTTTCTTAGACTT
This sequence comes from uncultured bacterium, assembly GCA_964594255.1. GTDB lineage: Bacteria > Hydrothermota > UBA3072 > UBA3072 > UBA3072 > JAFGHJ01. Next base: position 8,210 of record CAZQNI010000039.1, read on the forward strand.
AGACTTTTTTTTCTCGATTACTTCTTCGAATGAGTCCCAGCTTTTGCAGTCGGGACACCTGCCCATCCATTTAAGAGTTTTGTATCCGCAGTTACCGCAAATAAACATCTTATTTAAACCCTTAAAGAACTGCTTTTTATAAACATATTCATAAAAGTATTATCCGTCTTCAATGCTTCCTTGGGAGTTCCGTCGAAAACGATCTCTCCGTCTGCAAGCATCGCAATTCTATCTGCAACCCTAAAAGCTGAATTAAGATCATGAGTTACCATAATTGTAGTTTTTTCAAGCTTTTCTTTCAGATGAAGCATAAGCTCGTTCATTTTTTCGCACATTATTGGATCGAGTCCGGTGGTAGGTTCATCGTATATAATATATTCAGGATCGAGGCTAACCGCCCTCGCGATAGCAACCCGCTTTTTCATGCCTCCGGAGATTTCCTGCGGTTTTTTAGTAAAAGAAGATTCATCGAGACCAACCAGAGCCAACTTCTCCTTTCCTATAAGTTCCATTTTCTCTCTGCCCATATCAGGGAAATGTTCTCTTAAACCAATAATGACATTTTCAATTACATTTAGAGAATCAAAAAGAGCAGAACTTTGAAATACCATTCCGAATTTTTTTCTAACCTCAAAAAGAAGAGCGGAATCTTTGCTGATATCAACTCCGTCGACTAAAATTTTTCCCCTATCAGGCTCAAGTAAACCGAGTATATGCTTTAATAGAACAGTTTTACCGCAACCGCTTGAACCGACAATAGCAATAGTCTCTCCTTTACCGATATTAAGACTTAAATCACGAAGAACTTCGTTGTCATCAAAATTTTTCCAGACATTTTTTATCTCAATCATTCTTCTGTCTCCAACTTTTTAAGATTATCGAACCGTGCATATTTTCTGCTGAAAGCCACCTCAAAATCACCTATAGGTCCGTTTCGCTGCTTTGATATAATAAGCTCTGCTTTCTCCTCGGTAGCTTCACTACTCTTCTTAAATTGATCGGGACGGTGAATAAACATAACAAAATCCGCATCCTGTTCAATGGCTCCGGATTCCCTTAAATCGGAAAGAATCGGCTTGGAATCTTTACCTCTTCTTTCGGGTTGTCGAGAAAGCTGCGAAAGAGCAACAACAGGCAAATTCAACTCCATGGCAATCGATTTAAGAGCTCTGCTTATAGCGGCGACTTCCTGTTCTCTTGTCTGAAATTGAGGTCCTTTAATTAACTGAAGGTAATCCGCAAATATAATCCCTATATTGTATTTCTTTTTCGTTCTTCTTGCTTTTGCCCTGAGTTCAAAAATTGTCATGGACGGCGACGCATCTATGTAGAAAGGTGCTTCGGTTAATCTGGAAACCGCAGAAGTCAACCCAACCCATTCATCTTCTTTTATATACCCACCTCTTATTCTGTTTCCTTCAATGCGCGACTCAGCTGAAAGTAATCTGAAAATAAGACTTTCCCAGTGCATTTCAAGTGAAAAGAAAAGCACAGGAATATTTT
>CAZQNI010000040.1:0-9597 GCA_964594255.1 uncultured bacterium
GCACGAATAAAAAATTTTGTTGTTTTTCCCAACTCACCCTCAAAATAATAGGACGCAGATAAACGCAGATTTACAGGATTTATTTTAGTTTTTGCTATACCCTCTTAACTATACCCTGAACAATTGCCACGGATAAACACAGATTTTTTGTTTTTATAACATTAATTTTCAAGGATGGGGTGGGTTCTATTGTCACAGTGTTAAGCACCGTCCCCTTATACCGTCAATGTCAAGCACCGTCCCCTTATACCGTCCCCTTATATGGTCGTCCCCTTATATGCAAAGGGTTTATTCTGTTTTTATTACGCACTTGACAGAAGGGGGGAAAGGCTGCATAATAGATTACTATTTATTTTCTATGTACGTTGTGCCTCTGAGAGGGAGCTTTTTGCTCCCTCCCGGAGGTTTACTACACGAGAAAAGACTGTATACTTATTTATACTTAGTTTTTTCATACTTTCCGGCGGGAGTTTTTTGCTCCCGCTTGGTTTTTTACCACTTTTCTAAAATTTAAAAATCAAAGTTCAAAAATTAATTTAACCACAGAAACGCGGAGAACAAAGAATTTCCACCACGTAGCGTAAAAATTTTTGGGTTGACAAAGGTAGATTTTTTGATAATTTTGAAGGGAGGCTAAATTGAAACTAAGATTCTTTTTAATCATTATTGCATTTGTTGCGATTTTATTTTCGTGCAGCAAGGATGATAACGGTCCTACTGGTCCAGGAAATAACGCCCCCATATTGTCTAATATTGGAAATCAAACCGTTACAGCAAGGCAGGCTAAAGATGTTGTACTTTCTGCGACCGATGCGGATGGTGATTCACTTGAATTCAGTATTCCAATAAATCCTGATTTCCTATCTATTTCTGGATTCTCTCAAGTTGGGGATACAGCAACGGCGACATTGGTTATAGCCCCAGATGAGACTATCTCAGGTTCTTTTTATGCTACTGTTCAGGTGAGCGATGGAGAAGGTGGTACGGATATTGACGGTTTTACGATTGAGGTTGCAGCCGCACCTGAAATAGGTGTATTCCCGGGTGTGGGAGCTGCAAAAATAAAATTGGGAGATACTTATAGTGTAGTTGAAGACCTTTATGGCATTCCGGATAGGTGTTTGACATTTCAATTTTATGACCCAAGCGAACAAACTTATGAATATTGGCATTATTTGCACTATGATTCAATAAAAGCAATATTTGAAATTGTTAATATTTACAAAGGTTATAATGAAAATGATGTTATTCTGTCTATTAAAGTTGAATATCCTTATGAAGGCGTCACTGAAGAACTTATAGGAATAGGGAGTTCGTTGAATGATGTTGTAGATGCTTACGGTGAGCCCCCGGGAGTGGGTACTGGTTCTATAAATTATTATGAATATGATTTTCTTGGTATCGAGTTTTATTATGATGAGGGGGATACCCTTGTAACCGGAATACAGGTCTACTATTCTGAATAAATTGAATTAGTGTGAAAAAAATAACAAGGCATGCATAATTGTAAACTACTATACTTAGTTTTTTTATACTTTCCTGGCGGGAGCTTTTTGCTCCCGTTTGGTTTTTTACCACTTTTCTAAAATTTAAAAATCAAAGTTCAAAAATTAATTTAACCACAGAAACGCGGAGAACAAAGAATTTCCACCACGTAGCGTAAAAATTTTTGGGTTGACAAAGGTAGATTTTTTGATATACTAATGGAGGAGGGATATAACAATATACAAAAGCGAACTAGAGGGAAAAAAGAAGCCTAAACTTCTTGGTCAAGTGTGGGTAGCAATCACAACAGACACTATAGTATTAGAACTAAAAGAGCATATGTAAGCCGGATAAAAAGATTCGACGAATTCGGAATTATGATGGATATGTTGTTAATGTTAAGAGTCTTATTTGGTCACCCAGACAAAAATGTATAGAAGTTTATACATCTTTTTATGATGGATTTGCTAATTCCATTATGATGTATAAACTGTGTTATATGGCTATGTTTGCTTGATAATTAGAAAAGCAATAATCCGTTCGTTTCTTTAAGCAAAAGAGCCAAAAGGAGGCTGAAATGAAACCAAGATTATTCTTAATCATTATTGTATTGGTCACGATTTTCTTTTCGTGTGGAAAGGATGATAACGGTCCTACTGGTCCAAAAAATACCGCACCCATATTGTCTAGTATTGAAAACCAAACCGTTACGGCAGGGCAGACAAAAGATGTTGTACTTTCTGCGACCGATGCGGATGGTGATTCACTTGAATTCAGTATTCCAACAAATCCGGGTTTTCTATCAATTACTGGATTATCTCAGATTGGGGACACAGCAACGGCAACTTTGGTTATATCGCCAGATGCGACTATCACAGGTACTTTTGATGCAACTATTCAAGTTAGTGACGGAGAAGGTGGAGTAGATAGTGAAAATATTACGATTGAAGTAACAGAGCCTGTCATATTTGAAAGTAATGATTTGGTGGGTACTTGGGAAGGACAAGTGGGCTCTAAATCAGTGACTGTAACAGTCAATTCATCTGGAGATGTGGAAATGTCAGGGGGTTGTGCCGTTATTGATTGTAATTGGACAATAAGCACTTCAGGAAGGGTTACAGAAACAGGGGTTGGAATCTTCACTGAAAATTTCCAGAACTGGGGTCAAGCTTCATGGGATATGCAAATGTCTGATGATAAAAAAGAATTGGATGGGTCAGTGTTTGCATTAGGAATTGGTCAGAGGTCAGTGCATCTAACAAAACAGTAATATATGATTTTACTTTGTATAGTCTACATAAAATAAGCCTTAGGAGAGTTAAAAAGCAAAATAGCCAAAAGGAGGTTGAAATGAAACATAGAATTTTATTAACCATTATTGTACTTATAACGCTGTCCTTTTCCTGTGGGAAAAACCCTACTGGTCCCGAAGAAGCTAGTTATAACCTCACTGATCTAGTGGGTACATGGGAAGGAGAAGCAGAAAATTCTTCTAACACTGTTTCTCTTGACTTAACTGTTGATTCTGAGGGAAAAGTCTCGGGGAGTGGTGTTAGTTCAGAATGGAGTATTAGTAGTACAGGTGAAGTAACAGGCGGTGGTTCTTTCGGGTTTATATCGGGCTCAAGTTATATCATTGCAAGCGCTTCGTGGTCTCTTCAACTTAACTCTGATAAAACAGAGCTGTCAGGAGAATTTGATGTAGCGTGTTCTGGACTTCACGATATGGATGTGAATCTTACGAAGCAATAGAAATCGGCAAATGCAAAAATAAAACCAATTGAAATATTTGCGTATAATATTTAATATTACAAAAGGAGGTGGTTTATGTATAATTTGTTGTTATTTCTGGTGATTTCCTTGTCCAGTGAAATAGGAAACCATCAAGTGAATACTTCTATTCTACAGGTTGAGGCGGGGAATGATAAGGTAGGGTTTTTTCCTGCCGCTAGTTTAGAAAAATTAGGAGATAAGAATATCCAGGAATTAAGCAGGGAAGAAGTCTCGAGTGAAAGGTTCGATTCTTCGAATGTTAGGTTCGTGGGTAATTGGCCTTTTGGCCCTTCCTACGCTGTGGAAGTTGATTCAACAAGAGAGCTTGTATTCTGCGGTTCGGGAGGAGGAGTTTATATACCTTTTTATGGTTAATTTACTGATCCTATTAGAAGGGAGAAAGTGTTTTATCTGTTAATTAATAATTAAATTTATTGAAGGAATTGAAGGAGGAAATTAAAATGATACAAAAACAAAATTACTGGTTATTTTTTGTATGTATGGTTCTTTTCTCTATTAGTTGTGAAACTATGCAAAGCCGGTGGGATAAAGCTGAGTCTATCAACACTATCCAGTCATACTCGGAATTCTTGAGATATAATCCTGAAGGAGCATTTTCAGATGAAGCTCGGACTAGGATTGAAAAAATAAAGTTTGAAAAGGCTCAAGTTCATAATACTATAGCTGGTTATAAAATGTTTCTTTTGGAATACCCAAAAGGAGTATTGTCAGATAGTGCTCGCTCATTAATAAACAATTTATTTTCTAAGAATTCACAAACTGAACTTTACTACGATGACTATTCGGTCGAAAGTGTATATTTCATTGACCAAATTGACCTCACAGACCCCCAAAGCCTTGTCTATGCTCAGATAAATGCTAGTGGTTTGGGGCCTCGCACTCAAAATTATTGGACGTGGTGCTTGGGCAGTTTGGGCGAAGAAAAAAACGTAAGAATAGCAGTTCAATTTAAATCGCCCTTTGATAAAAGTAGATTGACAAGAGTTTTTATAACTCATTTTCTCAAAGGAGATAGCTATGATCGTTCCCCCACCGGATTTCATGGGGTAGAAGTTTTAGATGAGAATTGGAATAGTATTGCAAAAACAACTAAGAAGTTTGATACTGGCCCACCACCCTTAGGTGGTACACCTGGTATACTTGGTATAGCAGATATTAACTTTAGCGATAGTGATGTTATTGTAGGCAAGATATTCAGTATTGCACTGGATTCAAAAAATATGCAGAACCTTGGCATTGGTCTTGATAATAGCTCTTCTGGCCACAGCTATGCAGTATTAAAAGACAATATACAGATTAAGATTGAAGAAGAACCTGATTCTGTAGATTTTTTTAAGAGATATAATGATGGGAAATATGAATTTATGATTAGAGCAGTTGTTGAAGAAATTAAATAAATCTCTATCGTTCTATTTTTTGGTTATTGATAAATTTACTTTTTATTTAGCATTGTGCATGAAATCAGAATTTTAAAAGGAGGTTAAAAAGAATCTTATGAAATATTATTGGAAAACATTTAAGATCTTTCTTTTAGAGCTTTTTCTGGTTTCTTGGATGGTTCTAATTTCTAGTTGCGCTTCTATGAAGACGGGGGAAACTGAAGGATACGATATTGGAAGTTATAAAGGAGTTTCAAATATAGAAGTCCTTCAAATGAGTTTTACCGGTGTCAGATCAGCAAAGGCTGAGTTAATGACATTTGAAGTTCCTTATGAAAGGCTACCAGTTCGAGATAAGGGAATTGTTGATGCCAACAGCTGGTATTAAGAGGGAGATATGGTTACTATAAAATTTCAAAATAGTACAAATGAGTCCTGGATCTATACTCCTTCAGGCCATTGGCACAGAGTAAAATAAGATAAAGACTAATAGTAGATGTGGAGCTTCTATTCTACAGTTTCGACGGGTTATGCTGATCGTTAGACTTTCAATACGATAGCCGAGAAAAGTGAAAATATGGTGAATAAGTCAACAAGATTTTGGAACATAGGAGTTTTTATAGGAGTATTTCTTGGTTTTCTATTTGTGTCGTACTTGACAGTATCGAGAAAAGACTGTATACTTATTTATACTTAGTTTTTTCATACTTTCCTGACGGGAGCTTTTTGCTCCCGTTTGGTTTTTTACAACTTTTCTAAAATTTAAAAAACAATTAAAACAGGAAACAACAAATCACACAAATGCCACGAATTGCTTTAATATTTAGCAAATTTCAATCTCGTGGGGCGAGTCCTGAAGAATATATTCATCATGGGATTATCGCATTTCTAGATATGGGATTACTTAACAAGTATCAGTTTATTATTTGCCTCCTTGTTTCCGGCTTTTAACCTTAAGAAGTATATTCCTCCGGGAAGTTTCTCGCCCGCGTTATTAGTGCCATCCCAAGTCAATTGGTGAATCCCCGTTGGTTTCTTACCTGAATAAAGCTCTTTAACTTTTTGTCCAAGCATGTTATAAGCAGTTATATTTACCTCGGAACTTTTTGGTAACTCATAATTTAAAACTGTTTCGCTGTTGAAAGGATTGGGAGTAGGATTGGATATCGTAAATACATTGGGTATTATTTCCTCTTTTATTCCGGAACTTTCGTTATATTTGATGATATAAAAACCATCCTCTCCGTCTGTAACATAGGCTAAACTGTCAACCACGTGGACGTCGTATGCATAATCCTCAGTATCGTAGTACCCGATTTCCACCGGATTAGTCGGGTCGGATACGTTTATTATACGTAACCCACCATCACCATCCGCAATGTAGGCTAAATTATTGGCTACTTTAATTTCTATGGCATACCCATCCGTATCATAAGATCCAATTTCTACAGGATGAGCCGGATCGGCTACATTTATTATACGTAGACCATCCTCTCCGTCCGTAACATAGGCTAAACTATCAACCACCTGGATGGATATGGAATACCACCACGTGTCATAGGTTGCTATTTCCACCGGATTAGTCGGGTCGGATATGTTTATTATGCATATTCCATCAAAACCATTTGCGACATAGGCTAAATTTCCAATAACATGTACACCATTGACACAATTTTCCGTATCGTATAACCCAATTATCACCGGATTAGCCGGGTCGGATGCGTTTATTATATGGAAGCCATTTGAACAGTTTGCAACATAGGCTAAACTATCAACCACTTGTACATCACGGGTATATCCCGTGTCACAGGCCCCAATCTCCATCAGGTTTGTCGGGTCGGATGTATTTATTATTCTTAACCCCTTTGAACCATCCGCAACATAGGCTAAACTGTCAGTCACGTAAACATCCCAGACTTCACCCCCCATTTCGAAAAACTCAATTTCCGCCGGGTTTGTTGGATCTGTTGTGTTCATTATGCGTAGACCATCCAAGTAGTCCGCAACATAAGCCAAACTATCAACCAGGTAGACGCCTGTGGCTCTATTCCATGTATCGTAGGAGCCGATTTCCACCGGATTAGTCGGGTCGAATGCGTTTAATATACGAAGGCCGTTTAATTCATCCGCAACATAGGCTAAACTATCAACTACGTGGACGTCGAAGGCTCTGCCTCCCGTAACAACGTAGGAGCCGATTTCCGCCGGATTAATCGGGTCGGATACGTTTATTATGTGTAGACCAGCCGAGTCATCCGCAACATAGGCTAAACTGTCAACCACGTAAACATCCCAAGCTTCACCTTCCGTATTATAGAAACCAATCTCTGTAGGGTTTGTCGGGTCGGATGAATTTATTATACGGAGTCCATCCGATCTATCCGCAACATATACTAAATTACCGACCACGTAAACGCCCCACGCTTCGTCTCCCGTTTCATAGGAGCCAATCTCTACCGGATTTCTCGGGTTGGATACGTTTATTATGTGTAAGCCATTGTAGTAATCCGCAACATAAGCTAAGCTGTCAGCCACGTAGACGCTTTGGGCATATCCTTCGTTATAGAAACCAATTTCCAGCGGGTTAGCGGGGTTGGATATGTTTATTATTCGTAGACCGCTCAGGTAATCTGCAACATAGGCTAAACTGTCAACTATGTAGACGCCTATGGCTCTGTCTCCAGTATCATAGAACCCAATTTCCTTCGGATTTGTAGGGGTTGTTGCGTTTATTATGCGTAAGCCATTTTCTCCATTCGCAACATAAGCAAGTGAGTCTTTTATATAGATTGCCTCAACTACGCCGGGACATCTGAGTTTACCCAAAGCTGTTAGATTTGATGGATCTGACACGTTTAATATTCTGAGATAACTACCATCTCCTATAAAAGCGAGTGTATCTTTTGTGGTATCAACGAAGGTTGCAAAAGATGGACCGCTAAAGCATCCACCGACAAGGGTACAATTAAGTGAATCCGCCCTGAGCTTCCTACTCGATGTTCGGAACTCAGAGTTAAGACCTTTTTTCATCCTTATCCTTTCAGGTGAAGTTTGTGCAAATAGACTAACATTCCCGAGAAATAAAATAAATATTATAATAGTAATTTTAACGAAATGTTTCATACCTCCTCCTAAATTGCTTATAATATTATAAGGATTTCCTTTGTTTTGTCAAACACTTTATTCGTGACATTTGTGTGATTTGTTGTTTCTCTTAGTTTCGGTGGGTGTGGGTTTTAAACAACACATATATTTTTTTGTTTTTTTCTTTGTGCTCTTTGTGGTTAATTGAGTCATGAGTCGCGCGTCGTGAGTCCTGAGTCGAAAAAACAACAAAAAATCCATGTGTATCCGTGTGAATCCGTGGCTATTGTTCAGGGTATAGTAGGTGGGGTATAGGGTATAGAAAAAATTACAAATAAAAAATCCTTTCAGATCTGCGTTTATCTGCGTCCTATTATTGGGTGTGGGGGGTTATTTCTTTTTCTTCTTCAATTCCTTCAGTATCTCTGAAAGCAATTTATTGCTTTTTTGTGCCAGTTTATGTGATTTTTCTATGAGCTGCATCTGTTTTTCACTCAAGTCGTAAGCGTGATTTAAATATCTTTTATTTTTTTTCTGCACGTTAAAGGCAATTATCAAAATAAAAATAACAAAAAGCAAAAACAAAAATGGCAGATAATTGAGAATATCCAGGAAAAAACTCGCTGGGATTTTTTCCTTCATCCTGCCGTAATATTCCTCATCTGACAACCATTTTTCTTCCTCTGTATCGTAATATAGTATATTGTCCTGAATCCAGGCGGAATAACTATAGGAATATTTTTCTAAAAAATCCTTCGGTAAATTAACAAGTTCAACCTCCACGACACCCAAAATAAATCCACCCTCAAAACTTGAAGTTTGTTTATCTACGGTAACATTTAGAATTTTTAACTCACCGTCAAAAGGGAACCGTTCTGTTTTAAAGCGGTAGCGATTTTTTGAAAGCTTCTCAAAGGTGAGGGTTTTCGGGTCTCTTTTCTGAAAACTCTCCCAGGCTTCAATTAGAGATTCTTCCGTTGGAATTGCAAACAAAATTGCCGGTACAAACAAAAAGAACAGACTCGTAATAACAAAGAAATACGGTCGTTTTTTATTCATCTAGAATTCCCCTCTTTTATATAAAAATCCCAAAACATATTTTTTTCAAGATTGTTATTCTCAATATAAGTCGAAAAAGAAGGGTGTCAAGTTGTCTCCCCCAACTCTACAAAAAAGTCTAACCACAGAGAGCACAGAGAACAAGAAAAAGAATTACGTTGTTTTACCCATCACCTCCACCCCAAAAAGTTATTTAACCACAAAAAGCATTAAATACAATAAATCCAACATTCTTTTTGAATTTATGTTTTAAAAAAACACACGAAAAAATCAGAAATTCTTTATGAAAAAAGCCGCCCCTAACGGAACGGCTTTTTTTGGTTTTCGCTTTTTTACTATCTTAAAACTGTAATCTTATAAACCTCAGGTTTGTTCTCTCCATTCTGTGGGATTCTAAAGAAATAAATTCCGGATTTGAATTGACCAAAGTTAATTTGTTCTTTTCCTCTTTTCAGCTTATAGTCTTTTTTCTCTACAACTCGTCCTGCAATATCGATAAGTTCAATGCTTGCTTTTCTATCATAACTGGAGGAAATATTTAGAATAGCGCTGCCTGTTATAACAGAAGTAGCAGGTTTAATATAGTTTTCGCATATCTCTTCGGCGTCAATTGCGCTTGTGTCTTCCGCAGTTTTAAACACTGCTATATACCCAATATCTTCCGCAGTATGCTCAACTTCTAAATCCGCAGACTGTTCTTCTTCTACTTTTACTGTTACCTCAGTATTGGTTAGATCTTTATAACGTAAACTTGCCGGGTCGCTTTCTATTTCACATCGGGATTTTATCATATCGG
>CAZQNI010000041.1:0-9535 GCA_964594255.1 uncultured bacterium
AATATTACAAATCCGGAAGTAATGGAAGAAATAAGAGGGTTTTTGAATTTAGAGCTTCAGGGTTATCGTTTGGTAACGATTATTTTAAGCGGAATGGGAGATATGTATGAAAAGATCAAAGATAATGTTTCTTTAAGGCAGAGAGTATCGACCGTAGTTAGTCTTCCGCCGCTTACGCTTAGTTCCACAAGGGACTATATAAATTATAGATTGGAACAGGCAGGCGCTACAGGAAGAATATTCAGTGATGAATCGTATAAACTTATATATGATTTCACTTCAGGAGTTCCTCGATTGATTAATGTTATTTGTGATAATGCTCTTTTAGAAGGAGCTTTGCTTAAAAAGAAGATACTAGAGGAATCAGTAATAAAAAGAGTAGGGGAAGAACTTATGCTTAATAGGGATAAGTGAGCTAGTAATGTCAAAAAGTAATGAAACAGCAGCTTTAAGAAACGAAGCGAATAAAGCAAAGATCCAGGGAGATACTAAGCAAGCAATTGAATACCTTGAGCAGATTTGCGACTTAGAACCTAATGATGCAAATAATTTAAAGGAACTAGGCAGCCTTTATAATAAATTAAGAAATAAGAAGAAAGCAGTAGAGTTCTATTGGAAGTCTCTCGAAAAGTATAGAGAGGCAGAGTATTATCAGAATGCTACAGCTATAGCTCAGATGTTGCTAAGATTCGGAGAAGATGAGTTGTTGGTTAAGCATGAACTTGCTTTTTTATACGAAAAACAGGGTTTGTTGGGCGATGCAGTAGCTTCATACGAAGAATTAGCTGAGTTATACAAAAAGGAAGGAGATATTGAAGGGGTTCTTGAGAACCTAAAGAAAATTGTTAATATCACTCCTAAAAAGTTAGGAATTCGTCTCAAACTGGCAGAAATTTACGAAAATCAGAGTAAGTATGATGATGCAGTTTCGGAGTTAGAAGAAATAAAGGGTATATTCAAAGAGCAAGGAAGGGTTGAAGAGGTTGAAGAGATAGAAGTTAGAATTGCAGCTTTGGCTCCCAAGGTGGGAAAGAGCGTAAAGCTCGATGTAGAGAAAAAAGAGAAAGTTAAAGAAAAGAAAGTCCCGGAAGAGATGATTGTAGAATTTGAACAGGAAGGTATTAATCTTCTTGAAGCGGTTGAGGAAGAGGTATCCAGGGTCGAAGCTGAAGAGACAGGCGGGTCTCTTCTCGGAAGTCTCGAAAGTACCGAGGGTTTATTCGATATGGGAGAGGAAGAAGAAGAAGAACAGCAAGAGGTGGAATTTGTCGAGAAATCAACCACTGCAGACAAAAAAGACATAGAAGTAGCGGTTACAGGATGGGAAGATTGGATGAACTTGGCTGAACTCTATGAATCTGTCGGTTCAATAGAGGAATCATTGGAATATTACAATAAGGCTGCGGACGCTAATTTTAGCAAAAAGAATTATGAAGCATCGTATAAGCTTTTTAATAAGATGGCAGAATTGGATCCTTTAAACATAATTTCCCGTCAGAAGATGATCCAAAGTGCCTTAAAATTAAATAGCAAGGAGAAAGCCGTCGAATCATATTCTTCTCTTTATGAGTGTTTAAAGGAGAAGAAAGCTGATTCTGAGGCAGAAAAAATTCTGGACAAAATCGAGAATATAGATCCAGGGTCTGTCATGCTTGAGGAGATTCGAGGTAAGAAGAAAAAGGAAAAGAAAGAAAAAGAGAAGGTGGGAGAGAGTCTGGATTTTGAAGGGTTGTTTGAGGCGGAAGTGAGTGAGCAGATGACCTTACAAGAAGAGCCTGACATAAAAGCTCCGACACTTGATACTTTATTAGAAGAATTTAAAAATAAAGCAAAAGAGGAATTAGATATTACTGATTATGCCGCACATTTTAATCTTGGAATTACATACAAAGAAATGGATCTTATTGAAGAAGCTATAGATGAATTTAAGAAAGCAATGAAAGAGAAATCCTGGAGGTTGAAATCTCTTGAGATGTTAGGGGTATGTCATGAACTCTTAGAGGAAAAAGAGAGAGCGGAAGATATTTATAAGTTAGTTATAAACAATAAGAATTTCAGAGAAGATCAAAAAGCTGCATTTTACTATCATCTTGGCAATTTGTATGCCCGACAGGGCACGTACGGAGATGCTCTTGAGCAGTATAAAAGAATAATTAAAATAGATCAGGAATTCGCCGATGTGAAGACGAAAATAAGACTTCTTAATAAAAAAATGGCTGGCGAGGAAGTTGAAGACGAAATTTCTTTTCATTTTGGGGATGCTCTTTCTGAAGAGAGTTCTGATCTTTGGGATTCTGTGTTGACTGAGGGAGAAAAGGGACAAGTACGTGAAGTAAAAACCACTACTCAAAGACAAAAAGGCAAAATTTCTTATATTTAATTTAGCATAGAAGTCAGAGAGATCAAGCTATTAGCTATTTGCCATTAGCTTTTTGCATTAAAACCACCACATAACACCCGAAAGAATAAAAAATTACACAAATTAATAACTCATAAAGAAGGAAACTCGAATCACAAATATTTCTGTTTATTAAGCTAACAGCTAAAGGCGAAGGGCTAAAATCTTAGTTCTTAGTTTCGGTTCAATAAATCGATAAAGTCGATTGCGAGAGTAGACCAGCCAAAATTTTTCATTGCTTTTCCCGGGTGTCCGTCAAAAGGGTCGTAGTATTCGCAGAAACCGAATTTTAATATAAGTTCGATTGTTTTTCTCGCAATTTTTTTCGCAAGAGTTGTATATCCTTGTTTTTCCAATCCGTTTGCTATGAACCAGTTTGTGTTTACCCAGGTTGTCCCTCTCCATATAAGACGTGTGTCCGTTAGGGGTCCAAATGAAGATTCACTAAGTGATACAGTTGATATAGGATAAGGACTCCAGAATTCTTTTTCGTTTTTCAAATGTACGACTAAATGATTTATATGAAAATTTGGAATAGATAGAGTTAAAGGGAATAGAGAAGAAATTGTTTTTACTTCCATTGGAGTCTCTGCACCTTCCCGGTGAAATAAACTGAAGTATATTTGTTGGTCATCAAACCATAATTTTTCTATGATGCTTTCTCTTACGTTATCAGCCCATTTTTCTATTTCTTTCTGCTTTATTTTATCGAATTTTCCGTATAGTTCCGCGAGCGCATATAAGCCAAGACAATAAATGGTATTAAACGATACATCTTCAACGTCGAAAAGAGACGACCCGAAAATCTTACTCAAGTCCCAGTTCCAATCTTTGTATTGGATAAGTATTTCGGTTATATGTTTTTTGGTCACCATAGGGTCGTGTCCGATATTGCCGAAAGGAATATCGTAATGAGGGCAGAGGTCCATTCCCGATTCCATAGGGGTTATTATCGAAACGAGTCCGTCCCTATCCGGGTCTCTTTTTTCTTTGAGGTACAGATAATATCGTTTCACTTTTTCAATGTTTCTTTTAACGAATTCCAGGTCTTTTGTATTATTGTAAATCTCAAGAAGCGAAATACCGATGACGGGAGGTTGGATTTCGGCAGAGAGGCAGCTGGTTTTTGACATGTTTACCTCCTTCTGCCACCATTTTTGCAAATAATCTCTAAGTCGCCATTTCCAGAAAATAATATGCGGTATGAAGCCGTCTTCCTGCTGAACGGAAATTAGGGTCTCGAATTCTTTTTTTGCTATGCCGGGTTCCGATTTCGACATTACTATTATGTGAAAACAGGAATCCCAGAACCACTGGTGAAAATGAACCGCATCAGGAGAAAGATAAAAGTAATTTTTTTTGAGGTTTTTACTGTATCCTTTTTTTATATTGCTTTTTAGAAGAGAAAAAGCCTTTTCTTGTAAATTTTGCATTTTTAATATAATATGGTTCTTTTTATTTTTGACAAGACATTTCTTAAGGTAAGACCTTAAGAATGACCGAAGACCGATGACAGCAAAAAACAAAAAGTATTCGTGTTCTTTGTGTGCTTTGTGGTTCAATGAGATTTTTTCTCTGAGTTCTTTGCGGTGAATAAGGCGTAAAAAAATGATTTTAGATTGACATTTGGGATTAAGGAAACTATAATATATATTAATTAATCCGGAAAGAATTATGCTTATTATTAAACATAAAGGAGGTAGTATGAAGCATTTTATTAAAATTATTATGATATTTATTTTACTTCTCGGGGTTGCTAATTTATTCTCCCAGACTACACCTGCGGAAATAGGCACGGAAAAAGAGTTCAACCCTGAACTTCGAACATCAAGCGGGAAACTCAGAGCGGATTCGCTTAATTGTGAACTTGCCGGCGGATGGTTTAGCGGTATGTGTTACGCTGTTTTTACTGTCGATACGCTTGCCTATATAGGTAAGGGCGTCTATCTTCAAATACTGAATGTGTCGGATCCGGCAAATCCAACTTCGTTGGGTGAGATTAGCTGTCCGGGTGTGGTTGAAAATATATGTGTTGTCGGCGACCTCGCCTATGTGGCGGATGGCGATGCTGGTCTTCGAATAATAGACGTAACCGACCCGACCGATCCGGATGAAATCGGGTTCTACGATACAGAGGGTTCCGCAAATGGCGTCCATATTGTCGGCGACCTCGCCTATGTGGCGGATGGCGATGCTGGTCTTCGAATAATTGACGTAACCGACCCGACCGATCCTGATGAGGTTGGCTTCTACGATACAGGGGGTTCCGCCCAGGATGTCCATGTTGTCGGTAACTTCGCCTATGTGACGGATAGCTCCTATGGTTTGCTTGTAATAAATGTGTCCGACTCGACCGACCCGGATGAGAGCGGAAGTACAGGGGGTTATAACTCTTATGGTTTCCATGTTGTCGATAACCTTGCCTATGTGGCGTGTTATTCCGTCGGTCTGCGTATAATAAACGTTTTCTATTCAGCTAGTCCGAGTGAGATTGGATTTTGCGATACAGGAGGTTCCGCCATGGATGTCTATGTTGTCGGCGACCTCGCCTATGTGGCGGATGGCGATGCTGGTCTTCGAATAATTGACGTAACCGACCCGACCGATCCTGATGAGGTTGGCTTCTACGATATAGAGGCTTACGCCCGAGGTGTCCATGTTGTCGGTGACCTCGCTTATGTGGCGTATGGTGAGGATGGTCTTTACATCATCAGATACACCGGCGGTTCGGGAATAGAGGAAGAGATAAAACCCAATGTGTTTTCAATATCCCAGCCTTCTCCGAATCCCTTCGCACGCGAAACTGTTCTCAAGTACGAACTGCCAAAAAGTACCGAGGTCGATATAACTGTTCACAACATGCTCGGACAGAAGATTAGAGAACTTTATTCAGGGGAAAAATCCGCGGGTGTTCACCAGTTAACATGGGACGGAACCGATAACGCGGGCGAGAAACTCCCCGGAGGGATATACTTCTTAAGGGTAAAAGCCGGAAGCAGGGAGATAAACAGTAAACTGTTGCTTGTGAAATAGTCCGGTATTTGGAGGGTTTTGTAAGGCTAAAGCCTTGCCCTACGGTTTAGGTCTTAAGATTGCTTCGCGAAGGCAGAGCAGGGAAAAGCACTCGCAATGACATTTTTGTCGGGACTGGGAAGTCCCTCCTACGAATCGGTTGAATTGTTGAATAGTAGAAAAACTTTGTGTTCTTTGTGTGCTTTGTGGTTGGACACAGCTCTCGGCTTACCGCTTTTAATCCAACAACTCACCTTTTTTGTTTTTTTAAATGTTTTTTGCGGAAAGCGGAGTGCGGATAGCTGACAGCGTTATATCTCTGTGATCTCTGTGGCTTAACATTTCCCCCTTGTGGTTTTTGAGTTTTTTGTAATTATATATCATAAAAAAGGAGATTGAAATATGAAAAGTAGGTTTTTGTTTGCAGTACTTGTATCTGTTTTAATTTTTGTTTCCTGTGGTGACGACCCTAATTTTGTGGAGTTAACCTGGGTAGGAACCTGGATGAGTACAAAGAATTATGATGAACGGGGGACTTTTACTTTTAATCTTGAGATCGATTATGAAGAAATTAGTGGGACAATAACAATCCCGGGAATGGGTATAGAGGACCTCGAAGTAGTAGGGATAGCTGATAAAGGTTATTCACCGTCAGGTGTAGGAGGTTCTGGTACAGTAGTGGTAACAGACATCGATTTTTCCGATAAGGAGAATAAACTAACCTTTAGTTCTGGTGTATTCACTCATGAACTCGACAGCGATACTAAGCTTACGGGACGTTATTCGAATAGTGAAACCGGGGATTTTGGGTGTTGGTATTGCAAGTATGAAGACAGGAACGATTTCTCTTCTATTTCATCTGTTCCCTTAGATTCTTCCATAGGAAGCGTCAGAGATATGTGTTTTGATGGAGAGAATTTATGGGTTTCAGAAATCGATAGCGGCTATACGATTATTTATAAGGTAGATGAGGGGAATGGAACTATTATAGAGTCTTTTGATATTTACGGAACCGGGCTTGCCTGGGATGGTTTGAATCTGTGGTGTGTGGGTTATGATAGTCTTTATAAGCTTGATAATTCTTGTTCTATAGAATCATCTATCCCGTTTGAGGAAGGAGGAAGATATTTGACATATGCTTCCGGTTCTCTCTGGAGTATTGTTAGTGGTGGTTTTATGTTTGAGGACGAGCTGTGCGAAATAAATCCGTCTAATGGGAATATTGAAAGTTCATTCGATTTTTATTCTCGTAATCTGGGAGGACTCGCTTCTGATGGAACCTATTTATGGGCTTCTTTTTCTTATGATCAGTATGACTGGAATGTTATTGAAAAAATGGACCTGCAGGGGAATGTTATCGAGAGATACAATTCGCCCTGTTATACTCCCGGGAGTCTTGCCAGTGATGGTTCTTCTCTTTACTGCATAGGCTCTGATATAAACTCTCATGAGAAGAGAATTTTTAAGTTAGGGTTTTAGGTCAGAAACAGCTCTCGGCTTACCGCTTACGGCTAACCGCTTTTAATCCAACAACTCACCTTTTTTGTTTTTTTAAATGTTTTTTGCGGAAAGCGGAGTGCGGATAGCTGACAGCAGCATAGGATTTGGGATTTAGTTAAAACAAAAAATAAAATGGGTTGTGGGATGTGTGCTTTGTGTTCTTTGTGATCTCTGTGGTTTAATATTTCCCCCTTGCGGTTTTAGTTTTTTTTATAATCTTCCTTAGATAAAAAATTATGGAAAAAGAGATTCATCCTTTATTGGATAAAGAAAAACAGGAAAAAGCGAAAGTATATGAATGGACAGGTAGGAAGATAGCCCTTTGGGGTATGCTTGTATCTGCTGTTTTTAATTTAGGTTTTTATTTTTCCGGATTGTCTTCCGCAATTGCAAGTGTGCATATTTTTTCTTCCGTTATTTTTGTTTTTATAGTTTATATGTTCATTTACGCAAGCCTGCAGGAAATTATAGGTCTTCCTTTATCTTATCTTTCGGGTTTTGTTATTGAAAAAAAATATGGTTTCTCGAATCAAACCAGAGGGGAATGGTTTAAAGAGCATTTAAAAAGTTTTCTGGTGTCTCTGGTTCTTAGTATAATAATATTCGGAGCGCTTTTGATTATTTTTAAGAGGTTTGGCAACTCTTGGTGGCTGGTAGCATCCCTTTTTATGGTTTTCTTTTCCGTTGTTATTTCTATGATTTTTCCGGTATGGATTATGCCCATATTTCACAAATATGAAACTATAGAAGATGAGGAATTAAAAGATTCCCTGAGAGGTATTCTGGAGAAAGGAGGTCTTAAAATCAGAGGGTTCTTCAGAGAAGATACGAGCCGTAAAACCACAAAAGAAAATGCGATGCTTGCGGGTTTAGGAAAAACCAAAAGAGTTATTTTAACTGATAATATTGTTAACAATATGGAAGCGGATGAAATAAGGACTGTTCTTGCGCATGAAGTCGGGCATTATAAAAAGGCACATATGCCGAAGATGATTTTTACCGGTCTTTTCTTCAATTTGTTTTCTTTTTATATTCTGCATTTAACCTTTACCGCTTTATTTCCGAATTTTTTAAGCAGTATCAGGGCAAATATTACACTTCTTCCGATGTTTTTATTGTTTCTGAGTCTTGTAGACCTGACGTTCTTGAAGATTCTGCAGAATGCCCTTGTTCGTCTTTTTGAGAATCAGGCTGATGACGAAGCGCTCAGGTTAACAGAAGACTCGGGCGCGTTCAAAAGGGCAATGGCGGGTCTGGCAAATAGAAATCTTTCCAACGCGTATCCGAATTTCTGGGTTAAACTTATCTATTACAGTCACCCGCCGATAGGGGAGAGACTGGAAAGAGCGGAAAAATATAATTAGCTATAGCTAATTATATTTTTCCGGTTTTAGGTATTAGGTCTTTGGTTTTAGTGAAAAAAAGAACAAAAAAATCAGTGTTAATCTGTGGCAATTTTATTATAGTTAGTGTGTTAGTTCGTGGGTGTGTTGGTGCGTTTTTTTTAACAGTCCAACGGACTAACTGACCCACAGACCAACAGTTTAAAATCTTTGTGTCCTCTGTGGTTCAAATTCCGACGCCCAGTATACGCAGGTCATTCACGTTTGTGCCTGTTTCTCCGGTTATAATCCCTCCGCTTATTTTTCGGAGGAAATTCGATGAGGAGTGGTTTTTCAACGCTTCTTCAATTTCTTCCCGGGCAATTCTCGTCTTATTTCCACCGATAATTCCGCCGGCAAATTCGGAATATCCGTCTATCCCGTCAGTATCGACAGAAAGAAAAGCAGTTTCCTTTAGAGATCTCATTTTTTCTGCGAAGCCAATTACGCATTCCTGATTAGGACCTCCCTCTTCTTTTCCGATTTTATCCAGAGTAACAACGCATTCCCCTCCCGATATTATTATGGCGGGAGGCTTTATTGGTATTCCGGATAGGGAAACTTCTTTTGCTATTTCACCGTGGAAAACGCCGGCTTCTCTCGATAAACCTTCTATTTTTGAGGAAAGAATAGATGTGTTGTAGCCAAGTTCGGTGGCTTTCTTTTGAGCGCTTTCTAGGGTTTTGTCATTGCTTAGTATAATTTTGTTGAGCGTTTTGGATAAAACCTTATTATCAGGAAAAGGGGTTTCCGGGATTTTACCTTCAATTCCATCTTTAATAATATGCAAAACCGAGAAAGGGACTTTTTCGATTAATTGATATTGTTTCAGGATATTATATGCGTCTTTGTAAGTTGTGCTGTCTCCTACGGTTGGTCCGGAAGCTATAGTAGATAAATCATCTCCGACCACATCCGAAATAATAAGGGAAATTAAATTGGCGGGATAAGCAATTTGTGAAAGCTTTCCGCCTTTAATCTTTGAGATGTGTTTTCTTACTGTGTTTATTTCTTTTATGGAAGCACCTGAGGCTAACAATATTTCATTTGTTTTTTTTAAGTCCGGAAGACTTATTCCACAAAGAGGTGCTGCAAGTAGAGCTGAGCCGCCTCCGGATATAAGAGCTATTATGAGGTCTTTTTCTTTGGCTTCTTCTGCAAGGGATAAAATCTCATTTGCTCCTTTTGCTCCTTGTTCTGTAGGTATTGGATGACCAGCCTGTATTACTTTAATCGGTCCTAT
>CAZQNI010000042.1:0-9507 GCA_964594255.1 uncultured bacterium
ATTCTACTTAATTTTCCCTTTTTTTAATAGTTTTAAGCATATTTTTACTAATTTTGGGTCAAACTGAGTTCCGGAATTTTTTCTTAGCTCTTCAATTATTTCTTCGTATGAAAGTCCTTTCCTATAAGGTCTTTTTGAGATCATTGCGCTAAGAGAATCAGCAATAGCTAATATTCTCGCTGATTCTGGTATTTTTTTTTCTTTTAAACCATCGGGAAAACCTTTCCCGTCAAATCTTTCATGATGATGAAGAACAGCGTTTAGAATCTTTTTATTTCTAATCGACGGATTTATTATAAACTCTCCTATTTCGGGATGTTTTTTCATTACTGCGTATTCTTTTTCTGTGAGAGTTCCGGGTTTCATCAAAATGGAATCGGGTATACCAACTTTACCTATATCATGTATCATGCAAGCATAGCTCAGTATTTCTTTTTCTTTTTTGGTATATTCGAGTTTATCGGCAATTTCAAGGGCTATTTCTTTAACCTGCTTTGAATGCCCTTCCTGGTAAGGGTCTTTTGCTTCAAGAGCGTTAACCAGAGACATAATGGTATCTAACATCTTTTTTTCTATTTTTTCTCTTTGTTCTTTGACTTTACTTTCTAATTCTATTTGATAATGTCTTTTTATTCGTAAAAGGAAGTTTCTTTCTTTTACTTTTTCAAGAACCCTTCCAAGTTCTTCGGGTAGAACCGGTTTTACCAGATAATCGTATGCTCCTACGCGCATAGTGCTTCTTATTATATCTATATCTCTAAAAGCCGTTACCATTATTATAGATGCGTCAGGATTAATACTTAACAGCGCCTTTGCAGCTTCTATACCGTTCATTCTAGGCATTTCAATATCAAGAAGCACACAATCAAAATCGTCTTTCTTGTATTCGTTAACTGCTTCGTAGCCATCTGAGCTTGTTTTGCAATTATGTCCTTGTAAAGAGAGAATATTGGTAAGAGATCTTAGGATTTTATTATCATCGTCTGCTAATAAAATTTCCATAAAAAATAAAATTTTTGCTAAAAACTTTTACAGTTCAAATTCATTGCCCTCTCGTGCACCCTTAACTTTTAATCCTTTTCCGGCTAATTTGTTAGCCTTTTTTATAATGTTATCTATTTGTTTGTCCTTTCTTATTGGGTCATAGTGGGTCAAATAAAGAGTTTTTATCTTTCCTTCTTTTGCGAAAGCTACTGTTTGTTCCCATGAAGAATGCCCCCAACTTTTATGTTTTTTCATTTCCTTTTTTTCATATTGAGCGTCGTGAATCAAAACATCAGAATCTTTTATAAAGTTTAAGTGGTCTTCATAAGGTACTGCTGCAATGTCCTGATGGTCGAGTTCGTTATCACTCATAAATACGAGACTTTTTCCGTCCTCTTCAAATTTGAAAGCATGGGTTTCAAGAGGATGGTTTGTTAATATTGAACTGATTTTAACTCCGTCTATTGAAATACCTGATTTTCTAATCTTTTCGAATTCTATTTTGGCGGCTATTTGCTTAAAGGGCACCGGGTAGTATAGGGATTGCATTTGTCCTTTGAATATGTCTAACAGTCTTCCGTAAGTAGGTGAAGCAGCAAATATTTTTATTGAAAAAGTCGGAATATATATAGGAATAAAGAACGGAAATCCCTGGATATGATCCCAGTGAGAATGAGTAAGAAACAAATTTATATGATTTATTTTTTCTGAGAGTATTTCACTAGAAAGCACTCTCATTCCGGAACCCGCATCAATAATGATTTTTCTGCCGCTATTTAAAGTAAGATCCATACATGTTGTATTGCCGCCGTATTTGACGGTATGTTTTCCGGGTGTTGGTATTGAACCTCTTGTACCCAAAAGTTTTATTTTCATAAAGCAATTTTAAGTAAAAACGCGGATTTGTCAAGCTCTTTATAGAGTATTATCTTATTGATGGAATTTATGAGAGAAGATTTTATATTTTTCTTCTTTGATTTATTCTCGGGTCTTGCCTAATATATATTATCTTTTTATTATTCATTAAAGTAAAGAGTCGATTAAAAAAAATTAGAAACTATGAAGGGAGGTTTATATGAGGGAATCTTTAAAATGTGGAGTTATAAGTATCCTTTTACTGCTTTTAGTTGTAACTTTTTTTAAAGTCAGAGGAGGAGGAAAAATGCTCAGCGAGGAAAAGAAAATAAAATTACCCAAACCCCGGTATAAAAGTACCATATCTGTTGAGGAAGCAATATTAAATCGAAGGTCGATAAGAAGTTATTCAGATGAATCTCTTAAATTAGAAGAAATTTCTCAGCTTCTTTGGTCGGCTCAGGGCATAACGGATGATAGAAGAAATTTGAGAGCAGCTCCTTCTGCCGGTGCTCTTTACCCTCTTGAAACTTATATTGTTGTAGGTAACGTATCTTCTTTAGAAAAGGGTATTTATAGATACGATCCATTGAATCATGAAATTATTAAATTTAAGGAAGGAGATTGTAGAAGTGAACTTTCGCTTGCCGCGCTGGGTCAATCCTGTGTCAGAAGCGGTGCTGTTTCTATAGTTTTTGCAGCCGTTTATGGCAGAATTACAGGAAAATACGGAGAGAGAGGTATCGGATACACTTACATGGAAGCCGGGCACGCTGCGCAGAACGTTTACTTACAGGCAGAAACCTTAGAATTAGGTACAGTTGTGGTGGGTGCTTTTATAGACGATAAAGTTAAAGATGTTATTGGTATGAAGGAGGAAGAAACTCCTTTATATATCTTGCCTGTAGGAAAGAAATGATACCGGTTTTTTTAGATAAAAGGAGGTAATTAATGGGAGTAAAAAATAAAAAGGAAATTTCTGTTTCGACCAGCCGGAGAAATGAATTTGTTGATGTAACCGAAGAAGTGAGAGATGTGGTTAAAGAGAGTGGGGTAAAGGAGGGTTATGTCCATCTTTATGTGCCTCATACGACTGCTGCAGTTACGATAAACGAGAATTACGACCCTTCGGTAAAAGATGATATTTTAAATAAATTGTCGGATTTAGTTCCTGCAGGTGCGGGGTATTCTCATTCCGAAGGAAACGCGGATAGCCATATTAAGGCTTCTATTATCGGAAGTTCGGATTTTGTTCCGGTTAAAAGCGGTGACATTGACCTCGGCAGATGGCAGGGAATCTTTTTCTGTGAATTCGACGGTCCCCGCTCGAGGAGAATGTTAATACAGGTTATTGAATAAAAAGATTAACCACAGAGATCACAGAGAAAAAAAAGAACACACAGAGCACACAGAGATTTTTTGTTGTTAATTCCCACCTCCCCTAAAGATAATCTCACACAAAGGCACAAAGAACACAAATTTTTTTAGTTTTTTTACTAAATCCTATATCCTAAATCCCAAATCCTCTCTATTGACTCGAAACCCGAAACTTGAAACCTTGAACCCTTTAATACCAACAACTGTACTTATTAATAACTTCAGTCAAATTTTTCATCTTTTCTTCCGGTGTTGAATTGTCGAGTTCGAGGGCAATGATTATATCATCCTCTCTATTTTTTATACTGTCAAAAAAACTATCGAAATCAATATTACCCTTACCTACCGGTAAGTGTTCGTCGTTTTCACCGTTATTATCGTGAAGATGAACATATTGTAGTCGTTTGCCCATCTTTTTGACCCAATCAGAGGGAGATAATTTAGAAAAAACATTCATGTGTCCTATATCCAGACAGAGAACGAAGAAATCGCTATTAACGGTATCACAGAGTTCAATCAATATATCCGGTTCTTCTTCGACTAAGTTTTCTATGACTATTTTAATTCCTTCTTTTTCGTATTTTTTTATTTCGGTTTTCCAGAAATTTGTTGTTTCTTCCAGCCAAAAATCTTCCAATTTCCATTTTTTAATATCACCGATAATTCCGCTGTGAAAAACCAAAATTTCCGGTTTTAATTCTTTTGCCATTTCGAAAACGAGCTGCATTCGTTTTTTTACAGCTTCTTTTAACAAACAATCCATATGTGTCTGTCTGATACCTACGAATGGTCCGTGAACGGAAATTCTACCGGAAAAATTTTCTATTATTTTTTTATGCTGTTTTATTTTTTCTTCCCAGAGAAGGGGAGAGCTAACTCCCTTTAGACCATAGCTTTGGAGTTCGATACCAACATTAAGTTCTTCGAGTTTAGGCAGTATTTTAAGGTCATTTTCGTAACCTGATAAACATAAAAAGAAATTCATTTTGCTCCTTATAATATATTAACCAACCTTTAGCAACTGTCAAGGACAGTTGTAGAAAGTGACCGTTAATAAGATTAAATTAGGCTAAATAGTTATTAATTTAGATATTTCAATTGTTGACAAGCGTGTTGTGATAGTTATAATTAATATATTATGAAAAGATTTTTACTTTTGCTGTTTGTCTTAATTGTCTCGTGCGGTAAGAATAAGAATGAAGTTTACTCGGGAATTTTTACAGAAGAAAGTTACCTGTTGAAGGCTGAGGTAGGAGGAAAGCTCAATGTGTTTAATTTTGAAGAAGGCGGTAAGGTAAATAAAGGTGATACATTAGCTATTATAGATAATAAAGAAATAAAATTTGTTATAGAATCAGTAAAATATCAAGTTAAAAATTTAAAAATTCAACTTAAAAATCTGGATGACGATCTTAAAAAATCAGAAGAACTTTTCAAAGGTTCCGCAATTTCGGAAATGGAATTTGAAAGAGTAAAAAGGAACCGCGATATGGTGCATATGGAGCTTAAATCAGCCTCCGCTTCTCTTGAAGCAAAAAAAGAAAACTTAAAAAAATTCTATATAATCTCTCCTGTAAATGGTTACATAAGCTTAAAATATTTGAGAACCGGGGAAACGGTTCTACCTGGTACACCTGTTGTTGAGATTCTTGACCCTTCTTTGATATATCTCAATATATATGTTCCTGAAGATGAGCTACCTAAAATTTCAATCGATCAGTCTGTCAAAATTGGAATTGACGCATTTTCAGGTGAATCTTTTAACGGTAAAGTTTCTTTTATTGCGGGGAAGGCTGAATTTACACCTAAAAATATTCAAACAAAAGAAGACAGAACATTACTTGTTTACAGGGTAAAAATTATTGTTGACAATCCGGAAGGAAAGATAAAGAGTGGAATATACGGGGATGCCTCCTTCTAATGATATTATAGTTCAAACTTTTGATCTCTCCAGGCATTTCGGTAAAATTAAAGCCGTTGATAAGCTCAATCTTTCTGTAAAAAAGGGCGAGATTTTCGGCTTCCTGGGACCAAATGGTGCTGGTAAAACGACTACGATTAGGATGCTATGCGGAATATTGCAGCCTACTTTGGGTCGAGCACAAGTCTGTGGTTATGATATTGTAAAAGAAGCGGAACTTTTGAAATCACACATAGGATATGTTTCGCAGAAATTCAGCCTTTATCAGGATCTTACAGTATATGAGAATCTCTATTTTTACACACATATATATGATATTTCCGGAGAGAAAGCAAAAGATAGGATAAAAGAAATGGTGAAACTTGCGGGTCTTGTGGGCAGAGAAAATACAATATCTTATTATCTTTCCGGAGGGTTAAAGCAAAGGTTGGCGCTCGTTTGCGCTCTTGTTCATGAACCGGAACTTCTTATACTCGATGAACCCACGGTAGGTGTTGATCCAATTACACGTAAAGAATTCTGGGATACCTTAAAAGGACTTGCAAAAGAAGGTAAAAGTCTGATAGTCTCTACTCATCTTCTGGATGAAGCTTACAAGTGTGATTCACTTGGATTTATGCATATGGGAAAGCTGGTAGCTTATGGTACGCCACAAGAACTTACCGGCAATGGAAAAGAATCGCTTGAGGAGACTTTTATAAGACTCGTTAAAAATGCGTAGTCTTCTAACAATAATCTGGAAGGAAACGATTCATCTAAAGAGGGACGGACGTTCACTAGTAATCGCTTTCGTTTTACCTTTATTTATGACGATTTTATATGGATATGCTATATCTTTTGATCTGAAAAAAATTCCTACGGGCATAGTCTCGTTCGACAAATCTGTTTATGTAGAAGAGGTATTATTTTCTCTTTCGGCGTCTGATTATTTCCGAACAGTTAACTTTGAATCTACCGGAGAAATGTATGAGGCTCTTTCCACAGGTGAGATCAAATGTGGTTTTGTTTTTCCTTATGATTTTTCTAAAAATAAATACATTAAAGGTTTTTCCGAAGTGCAAATTCTAATAGACGGAAGCGACGCCAACCTGGCAAGAAAAGTACAGCAAACAGTACAAAGATTTTTAATGGAATCCGAAAATAATGTCCGGTTTCTTTACAATCCCGAACTTAAAAGCAGAAATTTTGTTATTCCGGGTTTGATTGTTGTACTTATGACGATGCTGGGCGTTATTCTGACAGCTCGCTCGATTGTTGGTGAGAAGGAGAGGGGAAATTTCGAAATGTTGAGTACGACTCCCGTTAAAGCGTATATAATAATACTGGGGAAAATAATACCATACGGGACGATTGCTTTTATTAATGTATTTATTATTACCGGGGTTGCTTATTTTGTATTTAAGATTCCGTTTAAAGGAAGTATCTTAAGTCTTTCTTTCTATTCTATGCTTTTTCTTTTTCCTACGCTGTCTCTAGGCGCGATGATTTCATCTTATGCGAAAACTGAACTTACTGCGCTAACCACATCTTTTCTTTCTACGATGCTTCCTTCGATTATTTTATCAGGTTTTATATTTCCTGTGGAAAATATGCCGTTGTGGTTGCAACCGATATCTGCGTTAATACCGGCAACGCATTTTTTGAAAATTGTAAGGGGTATATTTTTAAAAGGGACCTCTTTTTTTCCTCAAGATTCTCTGAGCCTCCTTGCTCTGGGATTGATTTATATTTTAATTGCAATAAAAGGAGCAAAAAAGAAAATAAGCTAGGATGAAAAAAACACATCTGATTGCAATGTTGAAAAAGGAGTTTACTCAAATAAAAAGGGACAGAAGATTGTTTCCACTGGTAATTTTTGCTCCGGTAATTCAGCTTTTTCTGTTCGGGTATGCAGTTAGTCTTGACATAAAAGAAATTCCTATAGCAATTATGAAAGAAAAACAAGGCAGTTACTCTGACGAAATATTACTTTCTCTTGTATCGAGTAATTATTTTTTAATAAAGGAAAATGTCAACAGCCTACACGAAGTTGAAAACGCGATTCTTAGAGGTAGGGTAAAAGCGGGGCTTATTTTGGGCGAAAAAGGGATAAATGTCGTAATTGATGGTTCCGATAATAACACCGCTGAATTGATAGAAGGGTATTTCGAGAAAATACTTGCCGGTAAGCGTATCACTTCAGAAAAAACACCGGTAATCATTCCGGTATTCAGAGTTCTCTTCAATCCGGAATTAAAGACGGTAAATTTTATGGTTCCGGGAGTTACCGGGTTGGTGTTGCTAATAATTACCATGGTACTTGCGTCGGCTATATTAGTAAAAGAAAAAGAAATTGGTACTATTGAACATATTTTTGTTACTCCGCTTTCTTCTTCAGAAGTGATACTGGGGAAGCTACTACCTTTTTTGATAATAGGCTTATTTGACCTTTTTTTGGTAGTTGCGGCAGGCATTTTTATTTTTAAAACGCCTTTTAAAGGGAATTTCGGTTTTCTTGTCTTTACGACATTCCCTTTTATACTTACGACTCTTTCACTCGGGATTTTTATATCCATAACATCAAAAACTCAGCAGCAAGCTGTTATGACAGCATTTATGGTGATGCTTCCGAACATTATACTTTCGGGTTTTATGTTTCCTATTGAAAATATGCCGCCCGTAATACAGAAATTGACTTATATCGTACCTGTTAAGTATTATATAATAATTCTAAGAAGTATATTTTTAAAAGGAGCTGGTTTGAAAATTCTTTGGAAAGAAACATCTATACTTTTTTTATTCGGATTTACGTTTTTGTTCCTGAGTATATCGGCTTTTAAGAAAAAACTTTCATAAAACTATTCGTGTGATTTGTTGTTAAAAAAACAATAAAAATTGGTTGTGTGGGGTGAGCTTTGTGCTCTTTGTGACCTTTGTGGTTCAATTAATTTCTTTGGGGAGGGGGAAGGGATTCTGTATTCTGACTTCTTGTGTTATACTTCCAAACCTTTTTCTTCAAAGAGATATCGTTTGATTTTTTTTGTTGTGGTTTTTGGGAATTCTTCGTCTCTTATCTTTACTCTTCTGATTCGTTTGAAATCGGTTAAGTCCTCATTCATTTTTTTTACGATGGCTGTTAATATTTTGTGAGGGTCTTTTTCTTTTATTTTATGTTTCTCGCAGTATATATCCAGTTCTTCATAATTAGGATAGATAATGGCGACTAATTCTTCGCTTTGCGTATTTGGATTTGTCTGATATACAACCAGATTTTCTTCGATGAGAGGTGATTCGGATAAGTAAGTTTCGATCTCTTCCGGATAGATGTTTTTTCCGCCTTTTGTAACTATCACCGATTTTTTTCGCCCGGTTATATATAAATAGCCTTCAGAATCGATAAATCCCACATCACCGGTCTTAAACCAATCTCCTTCGAAAACTTCGGCAGTAGCTTCTTCGTTTTTCCAGAAACCTTTAAATACTGAAGGACCTTTTATTGCAATTTCGCCAATTCCCTTTTCTCCGGGGTTTAGTATCTTAACTTCCAAGCCCGGTAACGGTAATCCTACAGACTCATTTTTGGGTGCCTTAGGAGGATTTACGGAAACTACGGGAGAAGTTTCGGTCAATCCATAGCCCTGAATTAATGGAAAACCCCATTTTTCGAATTTTTTTGAAACCCATAAAGGTAGCGCAGCACTTCCTGGAACTAAAATTTTTAAATTATCCAGTCCTACCTGTTTTCTTATGGTCGAGTAAAGGAAAGAACCGCTGCCTTTTTTGATTTTATTGAGGAGTGTACCAACACCGTTTAGGGTCCCGAAAAGAATTTTTTTAACAGGTGGAAGTTTACTAATTTCTTTTTCTATTCCTTTTATAAATTTTTCAAGAATTAGAGGAACCACAGGAAATATAGTAGGCTGAGTTTTTATGCAGTCTTCTTTTATCTCTTTCGATTTCAGGGAGCGGGCAAGGGTTGCCGAGGAGCCTATAAAGAACGGAGCCAAAATGTTAATGCTTTGGGAAAAAACATGGTTTAAAGGAAGAAGCGAGTAGAATACATCTGTCGGATCAAAATCTATCACCTGACGCATCATTTCCACATTACTCGCAAGATTTCCCTGTGTTAGCACAACTCCTTTGGGAGAGCCGGTCGTTCCTGAAGTATAAAGAATTAAAGCGGTATCATCGAGAGTTAACTGCGGTAAAGTAAAATCATCGATTTTAGAGGTTGTTTCCGGCATTTTTAAAGGCACGCTTATTTTAATATCTTGACTGAGTAGTTCTTCTGAAGCGAAAAGGATTTTGGAACCCGAGTTATTTAAAAAGTGATTAACTTCTCTGTAAGTTAGACGATTATCAAGAGGAACCCCTATTGCACCAACAAACTG
>CAZQNI010000043.1:0-9466 GCA_964594255.1 uncultured bacterium
TTGATCTCTCTTTTAATGTTTTGCCTTTTATTTTATTTCGTAATTCTTTATCCAGTGTACTAGCCTGTACTAAGGTGCGCTCTTTTAAATCATCAATTACCTGAGCGTACACATGTTTATTTGTTCTTGTAACTGACAACCGGGGTCTCGTGGGATTACCAAAAATCTTACTCCGAGTTCTCATCTTTCTCTTTAATCTCCTAATTTTACTTTTTTCAAACTCGCCCACTATAAGCCTCTCTTACCTTCTTTATGAATAATGTATTCACCATCATACCTTATTCCTTTGCCTTTATAAACTTCAGCAGGACGCAACGCTTTAATCTCAGCCGCCTGTTCTCCTACCAAAGCTTTGTCAATACCACTAACTGTTAGCTTACTCTCTTCTACCTTAAATTCAATTCCCTTTTTTGGTGTAACTTTTATTGGATGTGAATATCCAAGGTCGAGTTCCAGATCTTTACCTTTCAAATTCATGCGGTACTCTCTGCCCCGAATCTCAAGTGTCTTTTTAAAACCAGCTGTTACACCTATAACCATATTATTTAATAAAGAACGAGCCAGCCCCCAGAAAGAATTGTTCTCCTTTAACCCACTCTCTACCGACACGATAATCTTCCCATCATTCACCTTTACGCTAACCCCCCGGGGAATAATTGTTTCCAACTCTCCCTTTTTTCCTTTAACCTTTACCTTTCTATCCTCAACTTTAATATCTACACCTTCAGGAATAGAAATTGGTTGCTTCCCAACTCTTGACATTAATCCTCCTTACCAAACTTGAAGTAAAAGTTCGCCGCCAACACCCTCGGCTCTGGCCTCGGCGTCGCTCGTTATACCTTTCGAAGTAGATAGAATAGAAATCCCGTAACCTCTCTTAACCAGAGGAATTTCTTTTCCCCCAACATAAATTCTTCTTGAAGGCTTGGAAATCCTCTTGATTTCATGAATAGGGGATTCATCCTTTATATATTTAAGAGTAATTCTTACCAATCCTTGATTACCCTCCTCGATAAACTCAAAATTACCGATATAGCCTTCCTCTAAAAGTACTCTTGTTATCTCTTTCGCCATATTTGAAGCCGGAACTTCAACATGCCTGTGTCTTGCAGAAACTGCGTTTCTAATTCTTGTAATCATATCAGCAATCGGATCTGTCAACAAAACGACCTCCTACCAGGAAGCTTTTTTAACTCCGGGAATTTCTCCCTTAAGAGCAAGCTCTCTAAAGCATAAACGGCATAAACCGAAATCACGCATATAAGCACGTCTTCTTCCACACCTAAAACATCTATTAACCTTGCGTGTCGTGTATTTAGGTGTCCTCTTACTTTTTTCAACTAATGATTTCTTAGCCATTATGCACCCTTCTTAAGTTTAAATGGCAGCCCAAACTTTTCAAGCAATTCCAATGCCTCTTCATCAGTTTCGGCTGTTGTAATTATTGTAATATCCATACCTATCACCTCTTTAACTTTATCATAATCAATCTCAGGAAAAATAAACTGTTCGGAAATACCAAGAGTATAATTCCCCCTGCCATCAAAAGAATCGGGATCTAAGCCCCTGAAATCACGAATCCTTGGAATTGCAACATTTACAAGCCTATCTAGGAATTCAAACATTCGTTGTTTTCTCAAAGTGACTTTCAAGCCCACAGGATCACCCTCTCTTAGATAGAAAGTGGAAATAGATTTTTTGGCGCGGGTAGTTATAGGCTTCTGCCCTGTTATTTCCTTTAAACTTTCAACAGAAGATTCAAATACAGAACGGTCCTTTGCGGATTTGCCTAAACCGCAATTAACAACAATCTTTTGCAATCGAGGAACTTTCATACAATTCACATATTTTTCCAGAAGTCCCTTATTTATTTCTTCTTGATAATATTTTTGCAATCTTGGCTTATTTTTCATTTTTATACCTTGTCGGCTATCTCATTACATTTCTTGCAATAACGAACCTTTCGTTTATTTTCAAGAAACATAAAACCAACCCGCGTAGGCTCACCGCAAGAGGGGCATACTAATTTTACATTAGAAACAGAAATGGGAAGTTCCTTTTCTAAAATTCCACCGGGTTCTCCGGTTTTTCTGGGTTTTTTATGAAATTTTCTCAAGTTTATCCCTTCAACAACAAGTCTATTATCCTTGGTTATCACCTCTCTAACTTTTCCTTTCTTCCCTTTGTAGTTACCCGAAACCACTAAAACTACGTCTCCTTTCCTAATCTTCACTATTGTACCTCCGCAGCAAGCGAAATCAATCTCATAAATCCCATATCCCTTAATTCTTCACCTACAGGACCAAAAATTCTGGTCCCAACCGGTTCCTTATTTGCGTCAAGTAAAACACAGGCATTATCATCAAATCTAACGGCAGTACCATCGTCTCTTTTTCTTTCCTTTTTTGTACGAACTATAACAGCCTTATGAACAGTACCTTTTTCAACAGAAGATCTTGGCGCAGCTTTAGTAACACTGACAACTATAATATCACCCAATGCCGCATATCTTCTACCTGAACCTCCTAAAACCTTGATACAGGAAGCTTCTTTCCCACCTGTATTATCTACGATCTTCAACTTTGTTTCCTGCTGAATCACTTTTTCACCTCTGCTGCCTCAATAATTTTATCAACTCTCCATCTTTTAAGTTTTGAAAGGGGACGAGTTGAAACTATACGAATCAAATCTCCTAAAGAGGCTTTTTCGTTTTCGTCATGAGCGTAAAACTTTTTCCTTTTTCTAATATATTTCTTATAAACCGGATGCTGAACTCTCCTCTCCACCAAAACCACTACAGTCTTTGACGGAGCAACCGAAACAACTCTACCCACCTTCCAAGCCACTTTGTCTCTCCTTTTCATTAAAAACCGTTTCAAGCCTTGCTATTTCCCTTCTTAACTGTCTGAAGCGAGAAGGATTATTTAGTTTTCCCCTTGCTTTTTCAAAACGCAAGGTAAACAACTCCTCCTTTAAATCATGCATTACTGAATTTAGTTCCGCATCAGTCATCTCTCGAAGTTCTTTTGCTTGCATTACAAAACTCCTTCTCTCTTTATGAATCTGGTTTTAATAGGTAATTTCGAGCTTGCTCTTCTTAAAGCTTCCCGTGCCTCTTCTTCAGTAACCCCTTCCAATTCTATAATAACTCGCCCTTTTCGGCACGGTGCAACCCAAGAAACAGGCTCTCCTTTTCCTTTTCCCATACGTGTTTCTGCAGGCTTCTGGGTTACAGGTTTATCAGGAAAAACTCTTATCCATAACTTACCCGCTCTCTTTAAATAATGAGCTACAGTAACTCGCATTGCTTCTATCTGCTGGGCGGAAACCCAACCCGATTCAACAGCTCTGAGTCCGAAATCTCCGAAATCCAAACGCACAGATGAAGTTGCTTTACCTTTTAAATTACCTCTTTGTCTTTTTCTATACTTAACTCTTTTTGGCATCAACATAATTATTAAAAATCCCTGTTAATCCAAACCTTAACACCTATGGTTCCCGATTTGGTATTTGCAGTCACCTGGGCATAGTCAATATTAGCATCTATCGTATGAAGAGGAACCCTGCCTTCAAGATACCATTCTTTTCTGGCTATCTCAGCGCCTCCAAGCCTTCCCTTACACTGGACTCTTATACCAGCCGCGCCCATTTTAATGGCTTCTTCAACAACTCTTTTCATTGCTCTTCTCTGCAGAACTCTTCTCTCGATTTGCCTGGCTACATTTTGCGCAACAAGTGAGGCATTCAACTCAGGCATCTTACATTCCTTAATGTCAAGATAAACATTTTTGCCCAGCATTTCATTTAACTTACCCCGGATCCTTTTAACTTCTTCTCCACCTTTACCTATTACCATCCCCGGTCTTGCCGTTTCAATTATAACTCTTACTGTCTCCGCGGTCCTCTCCACTTCTATACCTGCTATCCAGGCATCCTTAAATTCAGATTTTAAGTATTTTCTTATATTAATATCTTCTTTTAAATGTGCGGAGAATTTCTTGCCAAAAAACCACCTTGACTTCCAGTCCTTATTAACTCCAACTCTAAAACCTATCGGATGTGTCTTCTGACCCATTATTTTTCTCCTCTTTTATCAACTACTACTGTTATATGGGACGTTCTTCTTCTGATAAGCCCGGCCCGACCGAAAGACATTGGTCGGTACCTCTTTAACTTCTGTCCTTCGTCAATTCTAACTGATTTAACATATAAATCTTCTTCTTTTAAATCCATTTCACCGGCTTTATCAATACAGTTGCTAGCTGCCGTATGAACACATTTTTTGAGAATTCTAGCTGCCCTATGCGGTAAAAAATCCAGCAGCATTTTTGCTTCAACAACAGACTTTCCTTTAATATGAGGAATAATTCTCCTTCCTTTTCGCGGTGATAATCGTATATTTTTTTGTACTGCCTTGCCTTGCATCATATACCTCTAACCAACAACCGCTTCTTTTTGTCCACCGTGTTTAATAAACTTTCGCGTAGGAGAAAATTCGCCAAGTTTGTGTCCTACCATTTCCGGTCTGATATAAACCGAAATAAAATCTTTTCCATTATGAACAGCAATCGTATGACCAATCAAATCCTCTACAATTGTTGAACTACGCTTATAAGTTTTCAGGGGAGGATCTCCTTCTCTCCATTTTTTTATTTTCTTTAGTAATTTCTCATCTACATATTTCTCAGCCATACTCTACTTTCTCCTTCTCACTTTTCTCCTTTTAATTATATATTTAGAAGATTGTTTCTTCGGATTTCTGGTTCGATACCCCTTAGCCGGAACACCGGTTCTGGAAACAGGATGACGTCCTCCCGACGACCTTCCTTCACCACCCCCGAGAGGATGATCAACCGGATTCATGGCGACACCGCGAACCCTGGGTCTCCAACCCTTCCATCGATTTCTCCCAGCCTTACCTATGGATATAGAATCGTGAGTAACATTTCCGACTCGCCCAACCGTAGCGTTGCAAGAAGACAGTATCAATCTAACTTCTCCGGAAGGCAATCTAACATGAGCGTGCTTCCCCTCTATT
This sequence comes from uncultured bacterium, assembly GCA_964594255.1. GTDB lineage: Bacteria > Hydrothermota > UBA3072 > UBA3072 > UBA3072 > JAFGHJ01. The sequence continues at coordinate 5,039 of CAZQNI010000043.1, forward strand.
GCAAGAATCTGAGCTCCTGTACCGGCACCTCTCACCAGCGCTCCCCCCTTACCGGGCTCAAGCTCAACATTATGAATGAAGGTACCGGGAGGTATTTCCGAAAGAGGAAGAGAATTCCCTATAGATATTGACGAACCTACTCCCGCCAGGACAACATCCCCTACCTTCATACCATCGGGTGAAATAATATATCTCTTATCACCATCTTCATAAAGAACCAGGGCGACTCGAGCTGACCTATTAGGATCATATTCGATTGAATCGATTTTTCCCTTTACTCCGTATTTATTTCTCTTAAAATCCATAACCCTGTACTTGCGTCTAACCCGACCGCCTCGATGATCGGCAGTTATTCTCCCCTCGGAATTCCTACCACCTTTACCCGGAAGATTTTTGGTTAAACTCTTATTGCTTTTTTTTCTGGTAATCTCATCAAAATCTTGAGCTGTATAATATCTGCTACCGGGAGTTACCGGACGGCTCTTTCTTTTTCCCATTTATGCTCCCTCGAACAAAGGTATTGAATCACCTTCACGAAGAGAAACAACCGCTTTCTTCCAATCTTTTCTTTTTCCCTTCAATCTTCCAATACCTCTAAACTTACCTTTAATAACCATCGTATTCACATCCATCACATGAACTTTAAAAAGGTCTTCAACCGCCTTTTTTATCTGATTTTTGTTGGCACCTATATACACTTCAAAAGTATATCTGCCTATAGACATAGAGTCGCTACCTCTTTCAGTTATAATCGGCCTTATAACAATATCCCGTGAGTCCATTATTTAAAAGCCTCAAGCAACGTACCAACTGCTTCTTTTATAACTACTAACCAATCATTACTCAAAACCTGATAAGCATTAACCTGCTTTGCCGGTATAACTTGCAATCCTGATAGATTTCTACATGATTTATAAAAATTCTTATCATTACCATCATCAAGAATCAAAACTTTATTACCATAAATACCTATTGATTTAAGCGCATTAGCTACCACCTTTGTCGAAGGTGCATCAAATTTCTTTTTATTAATCACTATAAAACGACCATCTGATACTCTTTTGGAAATTGCTGCATTAAGTGCTTTTCTTTTTACTTTTTTGTTAATTTTAAAATTATATTCTGTCCTGCAAGGACCAAAAGTAACACCTCCGCCAACCCAAATAGGGGTCCTTCGTGTGCCTACACGAGCCCTACCTGTCCCCTTCTGCCTCCAGGGCTTCTTACCACTTCCGGCAACTTCACCCTTTGTCTTGGTCTTACTGGTATTTTGCCTCTTCTGATGAAGATGATCTACTATAGAATAATAGAGAGAGTTCGCGTCGAACTTTGATTCAAAAAGATCTCCGGATAAACTAATAGTTCCATCTTCTTTTCCGGAATTATTGTAACACTTAACCTTAACTGCCATTTTTAACTATCACCCTTCTCTTCGCTTTGATCTTTTTTCTTATCCGTTTTCTTTTCCTTATCGCCCTCATTTTTCACTTCCTTGTTTTCTTCCTCTGCTTTTTTCTCCCCGGAACCCTCATCTTTCTCTTCTTTTTTCTCCTCTTCCACCGCTTCTATTTTCTCTTCTTTCTTCTCTTCGACTTCAGCTTCAACTTCCTCTTTCTTTTCCTCTTCTTTACTTTTATCTTCCGGCTGCTCTATTTTTTCTTCTTTTTCATCAATGGCTGCTTCCGCTTTCTCTTCCGTTTTTTCCTCTACTTTTTCCTTCGCTTCTTCAACCTTTTCTTCTACTTTTTTCTTTTTTGCTTTTTTACTCTTATCTTCAGCTTGCTTCGTTTTTTCTTCTTTTTTATCAACCTTTACTTCCGCTTTCTCTTCCGTTTTTTCCTCTACTTTTTCCTTCGCTTCGGGAGTTGCCTCTTCTACTTTTTCTTTTGAGGCTTCAACCTTTCTCTTTTCTGCTTTCTCTTTAGCCAATTCTTTCCTGGCAGAAATATCAACATCGCTGCCGATTTTAATAAGAAGAAGTCCATTTATAAACCCAGGGACAGCACCTTTTACTGCTATAAGACCATTTTCTTCATCAAGAGTAACAACTTCAAGGTTCCTGGCAGTTACTCTATCATTACCCATCCTACCGGGAAACTTTTTCCCTTTCACAACTCTACCCGGATATGTTCCGGCTCCGGCGGAACCGGGAGTTCTATGAAAACGGGACCCGTGTGAACCGGGCCCTCCTGAAAATCCCCATCTTTTAACAACACCCTGGAAACCCCTACCCTTGCTCCAACCTACAACGTCAATCCTATCTCCCTTCTGCAGTACAGAAACAGGAACTTTTTCTCCAATTTCGAATGTCGAAGTATCTTCTACTCTAAACTCCCTGATAACTTCAACCGGAGGAATTCCTGCCTTTTTGCATAAACCTAAAACGGGTTTTTTAACCCGTTTTTCTTTCCTTTCTCCAAAACCCATAATATAGGCTGTATAACCGTCTCTCTCTTCGGTTCTTCTATCTATAATAAAACACGGAGATGCTTTTATAACGGTAACCGGAACACTTTTTCCATTCTCGCCAAAAACTCTTGCCATTCCCAACTTTCGTCCAATAAGCATCTTATATTATCCCCAGCCAACTTTTTGTTTTTTTCGCAAGAAACATCTCATTTAATTCCACCTATATTTTTCCGGCAAATGAAATATCAAAATTTAAAAAGCAAAATGACAAATAAAAATGCAAAATCATCTGCCCCCTCATTTTTATAGCAACAAGTAGTCCATGTAAATATTGTAGGATATTCTTTATTCTTATTTCTGTAGAATACTTCATTAAACTACTTGCTATGTATGTTTTTAAAAACCTTCTTGGATACATTATCTTAAAGTTGTGTAGTCTTTCTTTTAATTCGTTTTTGAACTTTGATTTGTATTTTTCCATTTTTATATTTAATTTTTACATTAATACTTAATCTCAACCTCAACCCTGGCAGGCAAATCCATTTTTGTTAAAGCTTCCATTGTCTGACGGGAAGGTTTATTCAAATCAATAAGCCTATTATGAATCCTAATTTCGAATTGCTCCCTTGATTTTTTATCCACATGTGGAGAACGAAGAACCGTATAAACCCTTCTCTTTGTCGGCAATGGTACAGGTCCTGCCACTTCCGCCCCGGTCCTCTCTGCAACTTCTACAATTTCTTCTACAGAGTCATCGAGTATTTTATGATCGTAAGATTTCATTCTTATTCTAATGTGTTTGGCAGCCATTTACTCCTCGATTGCTGTTACCACACCGGCACCAACAGTTCTTCCGCCTTCCCTCACTGCAAAACGAAGTTCTTTCTCCATCGCTATCGGATATATTAACTCGACATCCATCTCTACATGATCCCCGGGCAACGCCATATCTCTATCTTTGAATTTCTTTATCTCTCCCGTTACATCCGTCGTCCTGAAATAAAACTGCGGCCTGTATCCGACTGTGAACGCCGTATGCCTGCCGCCTTCTTTCTCCTCTAATATATATACCCTCGCACTGAATTTCTTATGCGGCGTTATCGATCCGGGCTTCGCTAATACCATACCCCTCTCTATATCCTCCGCTTTCGTCCCTCTTAATAATACTCCTACATTATCACCGGCTATCGATTCATCTAATGTCTTTCTAAACATCTCAAGACTTGTAGCTACTGTCTTCTGTGTATCTCTTACCCCTACTATCTCAACCTCGTCTCCGGCTTTTATCCTACCCCTCTCTAACCTACCTGTAGCTACCGTACCTCTACCCTTTATCGAAAAAACATCCTCTACCGCTAATAAAAACGGCTTATCTACTTCTCTCGAAGGATCCGGTATGTAACTGTCCATCGCTTCCACTAATTCAGCTATAGATTTCCACACCTCTCCGTCATCACTCTCAGCCTCCATCGCCTTTAATGCACTACCCTTTATTATAGGTATCTCATCTCCGGGAAATTCATACTGGTTTAATAAATCCCTTACTTCCATCTCTACCAACTCTATTAACTCGGGATCATCTAACATATCTACTTTGTTTATATATACTACAATAGCAGGTACGTTTACCTGTCTCGCTAACAATACATGCTCCCTCGTCTGCGGCATTACTGAATCCGGAGCACTCACTACTAATATCGCTCCGTCCATCTGCGCAGCACCGGTTATCATGTTCTTTATATAATCAGCATGACCAGGACAATCTATATGCGCATAATGCCTCTTATCTGTCTCATACTCTATATGCGCTAACTGTATAGTTATCCCTCTGGCCTTCTCCTCCGGAGCCTTATCTATTTGATCAAACGGCACATACTCCGCAAACTTCTTCGTCGCCAAATACTTCGTCATGGCTGAAGTTAATGTCGACTTACCATGATCTACATGACCAATCGTCCCTACATTTAAATGTGGCTTCGTCCTCTCAAATTTTCCCTTCGCCATCGTTTACCTCCTTAG
>CAZQNI010000044.1:0-9457 GCA_964594255.1 uncultured bacterium
ATTGCAAAGTTTAAAATCTACAGAGCTTTAGGCGGATATGTATATGAGAAGCAAGACGTGATAGTAATAGGCGATTGGCAATTGGTCGACTCTGTTGATGGGACTGCAAGACTATATGAAGATAGGGGTGTTACTCCGGCTGTTTATTATTATTACGCGATTACAGCCGTTAGCCCCGCGGGAATTGAAAGCGGAATGTATTTGACAATGACCAAATTAGCGGCAAATTTACAAACTTATCCGGGTGACAGTCTCGAAATGGTAAGAGTTGTCCCAAATCCTTTGAATGTTAATTCTTCGGCACGTACGAGGTACAGTGAAGGAGAGGGACTAAAACTAACCTTTGTTGAGTTGCCTCCCGAATGCACAATTACTGTATTGACAGAATCGGGAAATCTGGTGACAACCATCAATCATACCAACGGAAGCGGAACGGAAGTATGGGACATTCGTAATCAATTTCTTATTACGGATTCCGATCAGCTTCCGGTGAGCGGTATTTACATCGCACATATACAGGATGATAATACTGGCGAAAGCGTTTCCCGCAAGTTCGTAATAGTAAGATAAGGGGGAGGAAAGATGAAGAAATTTATTGTTTTTATATCTCTATTAATATTTGTTCTTTCGGTTAATGCATATGCAGTGGATAAGGTCGGCCAGGCAGGATGCGGATTATTGGATGTCGGTGCGGGAGCTCGGGCGTGCGGAATGGGACAAGCATTCACTGTGATAGGTCAGGATGCCACCTCTCTCTTCTATAACCCTTCCGGTATAGGGGAAATTGATAACCGTTTTGATTTATCTGTAGGTGGAACGCAATGGATTGCCGATATCCAATATCTTTATGTGTCTGCGGTTTATAACGCTGATGTATGGGGAAATTTCGGTTTTAGCCTCATAGCTCCCGATTATGGTGAAATTTACGGTACCAGGGTTACTGAAGGCGGAACGGGGTTTGAGAAAACTGGTCTCTTAGATGTGTCGGCATTTTGCGCGGGTGTAGCTTATGCCAGAGAGTTTACTGATAAGTTTACGGTCGGAGGGCAGGTCAAATTCGTTTCTCAGCATTTGGGAAAAAGTGAATTTGGGATATTTGAAGATAATGTTCCAGTAGATACTGTAGTCTCAGAAAACGAGATTTCGACTCCGTCTTTCGATTTCGGACTTCTATTTTATCCCGGTTTCAAAAGTTTCGCATTTGGTATGTCCGTCAGAAATTTCTCTCCAAGGGTAACTTATGAACGAGTTGGCTTTGAATTGCCGTTAACCTTTGCTCTTGGTGTAGGTATGGATGTTCTGGATCTCTTTGGGGAGCATCCTGATTATTCTCTTAACGTGGGAATGGAAGGCATTCATCCTCGCGATTGGGGGGAACAGTATCATGTGGGAGCAGAATTGTCAGCCAAGGATGTGATTTTCCTCCGAGCCGGATATAAATTCAACTGTTACGCGGAAGGTTTAAACGCAGGAGTTGGTATTAGTATGGCAGGCGTGAAAATCGACTATTCATACAGCGAGCACGAATTGTATGATATTATCAATAGAGCCTCTGTAGGATTTTCGTTTTAAAAAAGGGGTTGACAAGAAAATCAATTAAGATTAAGATATATTTAGATTAAACATAAAAGGAGGTAAGTATGAAAAGGTACTTGGTACTCATTAGTTTAGTTGTTTTAGTGTGTTCATTGCCCACTTTTGCAAAAGCAACATACAGTTTTGAAACCGAGGATGAGGCTTCGCTATTTGTTCCTAATGAGGGTACGGCTTATTTTACGATATATGAACGAACAGAAGCTATGTCTTACGATGGAGATTATGCGATGATGTATGTTCTCGACGATACTTCAGCTGAGGGCACAGGCGGTGAAAAGTGGGAAATACGTTCATCTGATGCAGATTTACTTTCTGACCTTGAGTTCATGGTTGATACTATATTCTTCTGGATGTACCTGCCTGATGTGGGTGAAGGCGTGATGAACTGGGTTCAGCCTTTCACGCAGGATGTAGAGTGGAGATGGCATGGGGCTTATCAATCATATTCGAGTGCCAGTCTTGACCAGTGGGCTTGTTATCCCGTTCATATTGATACTTTAATGTGGGACGGTACAACTAAGAGAGAACTTCCACTTAATCGAGCGGGTGTGGAATTTGGAGCTACCGATTATGAGCCGGGTTGTACGGTTTACATAGATTTCGTATCCAGTGTGTCTCGAGAAGGAGGATCGGGAATCGAATTGATAACAGATCCTGGTAAAGTTACACTTGAAACCTCAATCAACAGTATAAAGTTCGTGATAGACGAACCCACACCGGTATTGTTGAGCGTATACAACCTGATGGGTTCAAAGGTTACCGAAATAGCTCCGGGAGGGATGACTGCGGGTGCCCATGAGTTTTCTGTAAACTTACCGAATGGTATGTATATAGTTAAACTTGTTGCCGGACAGGTGATAGATACTGAAAGACTTTTGATTCTTAAGTAATGCCATTTGAAGAGGAAATTATCGGGTTTTAATTAAAGACCTGAATTTCTATAAATAGATTAAAAAATAGAGGAAAGTTTTCTTTCCTCTATTTTTTTGAAACTCAGCTCTTTGCGATTGGCTTTTAGCTATTAGCTTAAAAACAAATAAAATACTTTGTGGACTTTGTGGTCTCTGTGGCAAAATTAGGATTAAGGATTTGGGGTATAGGATTTAGTAAAAATAAAAAAACTTTATTCGTGTTATTTGTGTGATTTGTTGTCGAACTAAGCTTTTAGCTTTTCGCCTTTGGCTGTTAGCTTAAAAACAAAAACTTGGTGTACTTTGTGCTCTCTGTGGTTAGTTGATTTCCTTTCGTAGTTCCTCTGCCGCTTGTACCATATTTCTAAGCGAAGGGATAGCCTCATTCCAGTTTCGGGTTTTTAATCCGCAGTCGGGATTTACCCAGAGGTTTTCTAAAGGTATTACTTGTATTGCTTTTTTAATTAAGCTTTTTATTTCTTCTTTTGACGGTATGCGTGGACTGTGGATGTCATAAACTCCCGGTCCTATTTCATTTGGATAGTGGAAATCTTTGAAAGCCTTTAGTAATTCCATTTTCGAACGACTTGCTTCAATACTTATTACATCGGCGTCCATTCTGGCTATCCATTCGATTATGTCGTTGAATTCGCTGTAGCACATGTGAGTGTGTATTTGCGTTTCGTCTTTAACCACCGAAGTGGTAAGGCGGAAACAGTCGATTGCCCATTGCAGGTAGTCTTCCCAAGCGTCTTTTCTTAAAGGTAAACCTTCTCTTATTGCAGGTTCGTCGACCTGAATAATTTTTATTCCGGCTTCTTCAAGTTCCGCGACTTCTTCGCGTAATGCAAGCGCTATCTGTTTGCAGGTAATGCTCTTGGGCTGGTCGTCACGAACAAAACTCCAGCAGAGTATTGTGACAGGACCGGTTAACATTCCTTTCATTGGTTTATCCGTTAAAGATTGGGCATATTTAATCCAATCCACTGTCATAGGTTCCGGACGAATTACGTCTCCGTAAAGGATTGGTGGTTTTACGCATCTTGTTCCGTAACTTTGCACCCATCCGTTTTTTGAAAAGCAGTAACCTTTAAGCTGTTCTCCGAAATATTCTACCATGTCGTTTCTTTCAGGTTCACCGTGAACAAGAACGTCTAAGTCTAACTCTTCCTGTTTGTCGACCGTTTCTTTAATAAAATCTTTCATGTTTTTTTTGTAATTTTCTTCCGTTATTTCTTTTTTCTTGAATTTAGAACGGATTTGTCGGATTTCCTTTGTTTGCGGGAAGGAGCCGATAGTTGTCGTCGGGAGTAACGGTAAATTCAAATTTTCGTTTTGTTTCTTTATTCGCGCGGCAAAAGGCGTTTTTCTCGTGAGCATTTCGCTTGAAATATTTTGCAGTTTTTCCTGTACGGTTTTATTCGTAACCAGAGAACTTTCCTTTCTTGATTGATGGGCTTCTTTATTTTGTTTTAATTCATTCGAGACATCTTTACCGAGAGCAGCGTCCCGGATTATTTTTAATTCCCTGCATTTTTGTTTGGCGAAAGCCATCCAGTTCTTTATTTCATCAGGAAGAGCGGTTTCCTCATCAAGGTCAACAGGCACGTGCAGAAGAGAGCAGGAAGGAGCTATCATTATGCGTTCTTTGCCAATAGCTTTAGTTGTTTTTTTGACTGTGTTTATTGCCGTATTGAGATTTGTTTTCCAGATATTTCTTCCGTTTACAACTCCGAGTGAAAGTGTTTTATCAGGACCGATTTTTTGTAAGACCGAGTCTAACTGTTCGGGAGCTCTGACCAAATCGAGATGTATCCCGGAAACAGGTAGGGAGAGAGCAAGGTCTTCATTCGAGCCGAGTGAACCGAAATATGTCGCGAGTAATATTTTCATTTTTCCTGCTGCTTTTTTCAATCTTTCGTACGTATCCTTGAAATGGTTTTTTATCTCTGTGTCGAGATCAAGAACGAGAATTGGTTCATCAAGTTGAATCCATTCACTATTTTCCGAAAGGCAGGTTAAAATTTCTTCGTAAACTTTTAATATCGAATCCAGGCACTCGAAGCGGTTAAATCCTTCTTCGGTTTCTTTTCCGAGAAAAATATAAGTGAGAGGTCCAGGTAAAACAGGTTTTGCCTGGTAACCCTCGTCGATTGCTTCTGTTACCTCGTTGAATATTTTTTTAGTTGAAAGTTTAAAAGTCTGATTGGGCTCAAATTCAGGGACCAAGTAATGGTAATTCGTATCGAACCATTTTGTCATTTCCATAGCGGGGGCGTTGCCTTTTCCCCTTGCCATATCAAAGTAGGTTTTAATATCTATTTTTCCGCCTTTGTAGCCGAAGCGCCCCGGCACGGCTCCCACGGCTTTTGTCATATCCAACATATGGTCGTAAAGCGAAAAATCGCCTACCGGAACAAGATCAATTCCGTTTTCTTTTTGCAATTTCCAGTGAAGTTTTACCAGATTTTTTGCCGTATCAAAAAGTTCTTCTTCGGAAATTATTCCTTTCCAGAAGCTTTCGATCGCTTTTTTTAATTCTCTTTTAACCCCGACTCTGGGGAATCCTAATGTGTGAGTAATCATTTGTGTTTTAAGCTCCTTTTTTTACCCGGAATAATAAGAGGTATAAGGCAAAAGTCAAGGTTTTTATTTAGGATGTAGGATTTGGGATTTAGGATTTAGCAAAAGACTAAAAGTACTACATGTAAGAAAATTTTGGGTGGGGGTTGGGAAAAACAGCATATTTTTTCTCTGTGTTCTCTGTGTATTTTTTTCTCTGTGTACTCTGTGGTAAAAGAATCCTTGACAAAGCCGGAAAGATTACTATTATACTTTTTGCTAAAAGGAGGCAATTTAAATGTTTAAAGTTGGTTTTGTTGGGTGGAGAGGAATGGTTGGGTCGGTTTTAATGCAAAGAATGAAAGAGGAAGATTCTTTTAAAGGTTTCGAACCTTTATTCTTTTCTACTTCTCAGGTAGGCCAGGCTGGTCCTTCTATAGGTATTGATATACCTGAGCTTCAGGACGCCTTTGATGTAGGAATCCTATCTGAGTTGGATATTATTGTAAGCTGCCAGGGAAGCGGATACACCGAAAAAGTCTATCCGGAATTACGAAAAAACAGCTGGCAGGGATACTGGATAGATTCGTCCTCAAAATTGAGGATGGATGATGATGCGATTATTGTGCTTGACCCGGTAAACAGAGAAGTAATTGATGAATCACTTGCTTCGGGAATACGTTCTTATATCGGGGGTAATTGTACCGTTACTCTTATGCTTATGGCTCTTTCCGGTCTTTTTAAAAATGATTGTATAGAGTGGATTTCCTCTATGACCTATCAGGCTGCTTCGGGCGCCGGTGCTAAAAATATGATAGAGCTTGTAAAACAAATGTCAGCTTTAAGCGATTCAATAAAGGATTTACTTAATAACCCTGCAACTGCTGCTCTTGAGCTGGATTCGGTTATCACGGAAGAGTTGCGTAAAGGAACGCTGCCTGTTGAAGCTTTCAAAGTGCCTCTTGCGGCAAGTCTTATACCGTGGATAGATTCTGCCAGGAGTAGTGGACAGACCAGAGAAGAATGGAAAGGTATGGCAGAAACCAATAAGATTTTACAAACCGATAAGCCGATTCCCGTTGACGGCATCTGTGTTCGTATAGGAGCTATGAGATGTCACAGCCAGGGATTTACTATCAAGTTGAAAAAGGATATTCCGCTTGATGAAATAGAGAGTATGTTGGGAGAAGCTCACCAGTGGGTAAAGGTAATACCTAATAATTATAAAGAGACTATTGCAGAGCTTACCCCGGCTGCCGTTTCGGGCAATTTAATCGTTCCTGTGGGTCGTATCAGGAAAACGAACCTCGGTCCCGAGTATCTCACCTGTTTTAGCGTGGGAGACCAGCTTCTTTGGGGAGCCGCGGAACCCATATGGCGAATGCTAAAAATCGTTCTCGAGTATATTGGATAATTGGTGATCTTTCAGATCCGTTAAATGGTTAAATAGCAAAATGGTAAAATAGGAAAAAAGAAAAAAGGGTGGGGTGGACGATTTAACTATTCAACAATTTAACTATTTTTCTCTCTGGACTTTAAAGCTTTCATATATTCCTCAATCGCTTTTTTAGCCTTTTTAGCAGCCTGTAGGGGCGTGGAACCTAAAATTAATTCTCCGAGAAGATAAGACGAATAAAAACATCCTGAGCCGTGGAATGAGAAGTCAATTCGCGAGCCTTTTATTAGTTTTATTTTATCCCCATCGTAAAAAAGGTCATTAGCTGTCTCTATTCCTGTTATTATAACATATTTTGCGCCCATTGAGTGTAAGTTTTTTACTATTCTTTCGGGATTTTCTTCGAGGGTTAATAATTTGCCTTCGGAGAGATTTGGGGTTATGAAGGTGGAGAATGGAATCAAATTTTTTTTCATTTTTTTAAGGCCTTTTTCAGAGATCAAAGGATAGCCGGAGGAGGAATTAATAATCGGGTCTAGAACTATGATTTTTGGTTTTCTTTCTTTTAGGAAATTTGATACAACTTTTACAACTTTTTCGTTATAAAGCATACCGATTTTAACACCGCTAAATTCATTTAATGATTCAAGTGATTCTTTTATATAGTTAATGGGGATTTCTGATATGCTTAGTACTTCTTCGGAAGTTTGAACTGTTAAAGCCGTTGGAACGGCTTTGGAAGGTATTCCGAGAGAATCAAATACCGAAATGTCTCTTAAAATACCGGCTCCGCCGGTTGGATCGAATCCGGCAATAGTTAAGACACTCATCTTTTTATAGGACGCAGATAAACGCAGATTAGCAGGATTTTTTGTTTTATCTTCATAACCTCTCAGCTTACTAACATCTTAACTAGATCATTAACAACAAATAGCACAAATTTCACAAATTTTTTTTGACTCATGACTTTGGATGCTGGACTTTGGACTAATAAAGTATTTGTGTTGTTAGTATAATTCGTTGTTTCTCTTTTTTTTGAATAAATTTTTGAATTTTTATATGTCATTTTGCTTTTTGATATTTAATTTTTCATTTTATTATTTTAGCTATATGCGAGTTATTGTATTTGACAATGTCGTTCTGGCTTTTTCGCGAGAGGAAAATAAATACGATTCCGCCTGCGCAGCTTGCAATAACGGAAGTAAAGAAGAAAACAAGAGACAACGACATTGCTTGCCCTTCAGTTATATTAAGTAAACAGAAGAAATAAACGTAAGCTGCCTCTCTTAAGCCCAGTCCGTTGATGGTTATCGGAATTAGACTTATTACGGTTATAATAGGTATATATGCGAGTAGTGCAAAAATGGGAATCGGAATAACTAATCCTTTAGCTGTAAAGTAATTAATCAGGATTATAAACACTTGAACTAGAATCGAATAGCCGATTCCGACCAATATTATTCTTCTTTTGTTTTTATATATTTTAAATGCCCTGTAAAACTTTCTTATGGAATCACCTAAGTTTAAGAATTTAATGGAGAGTAATTTTTCTTTTAACCATGAGACTTTCAAGGAAGTTAAAAGATAATATATTAGTATAATAAGTATAATCAGACCAATGTAGAGAATAGAAAGTTTTGCAAATTTTGCCTTCCATGAGAAAATGGCGGTAATGCCTATTAACATCATGCCAATCATGCCCAGTATTCTTTCCATTATCGATGCTCCTAAGGCTTTTTCGAAGTTTTCTTTTCCTCCTGCGTATGCAGACCTTATCATATCCATTCCCAGACCGCTTGGTAGGAAATTATTGAAGAAAAAAGAAATAGTTATATATAAATAGCTTCTGACTTTAGAAATCTCAATTTTTTGAGCTTTGAGGAGAAAATTCCAGCGCAATGAAAAAATCAAATAATAAAAAAAGAAAAGAATTGTGATTAATATTAAATACAAGGGATTTATGTTCTTCATATTTTGAATTACTTCATTCGCTGGGACTTTGTTTTTAAACAGATAGCAAAAAAGTGCTATTGTTATTAGGATTTTTAGAATTTCTTTACCAATTTTTTTCATTTGCTTAAAATATTATTCTAAATAAAAATGTCAAGCTAAAAAGGGCTCTTGGCTTTTAGTTGTTTGCTTATAAAAAACCACAATATCTACTGGCTCTACATGTGATTAAAATAGCTCTTAGTCTTTGGACCTTCGCCGTTAGCTTAAAAAACAAGGAAAAAACTCTGTGCCCTCTTTGGTAAAAACGGTCTTTTGAGTTGAGAAGGGCTTTTGGCTTCTGACTCCTAAAGTTCTTATTATATATTAAACTCTTGACAATTAAGGCATTTATTGATAATTTAGTATCAAATAAATATATGGAAGCAAATGATACTGTTAAGGAATACATAGATAAATTAGAGGATTTATCTAAAGAGACTTTTGTTCTTTGGGATCAACTTTCGACCAAGCAGATGGAGTCGTCTATGGAGTTAACGGAAATAAGAAAGATGTTAAAAAACTTGTATGCTTCTATGTATGTTATCTACGAAGGTTCTGATTCTTTCAGGATTACTGTCAGAAAGAGTGAGGAATTATTGTCTTTCGGTCTTAGTCTTATAAACGAAGTAATGAATAGAATTTACTTCTTTAATGATAGTACCGTTAATTTAAGCCAGAAATTGGAAGATTTGATAAGCAAAAGGGAAGAAATCAATACAATTGTATCAAGCCTTCAGGAACTTAACGAAACGTCGGGTAATACAGCCAGAAATGCTGAAATCAAAGCTTATCAAGCTGGAACTTTAGGCAAAGGATTTGAAGTGGTGGCCGAGGAATTAGGGAGGTTAACGGGAAAATCATTGGAAATTGTTAGGGAGATGGTAGAAAGGCTTGAATCTCTCAAGGATAGGTCAAAGGAAGCGACGGATAAATTCGGAACTATAAGAGAAAGTCTCTCTAATTTCATCGGAAATGCAGATGATTTAAAGCAAAGTTCTGA
>CAZQNI010000045.1:0-9433 GCA_964594255.1 uncultured bacterium
AAAGCCCTTTTGAAATCGTCAAGTATGGGAAGAATTTTTCTGAAGAGCTCTTCCATTGCCAAGTCATAAGCCTTTTGTCTCTCCTGGATAGCTCTTTTTCTAAGATTCTCATAATTGGCCAGGGCTCTAAGATATTTGTCCTTGAGTTCTTCTTTTTCTTCTTGTATTGCATTAATCAAAGCTTCCATGCTTTCGAATTCCTCTTCTTTCTTGTTTCTTTCTTCTTCACTTTTCTTTTCTTCTTCTTTAATTTCTTCTTCTATTTTATTAATATTCTCAATCTGATCGCCTTCCGGCATCTTCCCTCCTAAATCTTATTTACCTTTACTTATTAAAGTAATTTACTAGGATGCCTTTTAATGTCAACCCCGAAAACTGTAAATCTTGTAAACAATCTTAATAAAAAATTGGTATTTGTCAAGGTGTGAATCTTTTTTGTTTTCAAGGTTTTTTGAAGAGTTGCAAAAAATCGAGTGTATCTTAATAGATAGTTGGAGGCCGAAAGTTACTCCTTGTCTTTTTTTTCTTAAGATTTAAGATACCTGAGCCTTTTGGTTGCGGGTTATCGGTCTTAGACGGTTCCTCGACGTTCTTCGAGTGCTCTCCTTATTTCTTCGCATTTTTCTCTTGTAAGTCCCATTCGCAGAATAAATAAAATTACCAATATAAACCCTAAAATCGGGATTCCTGCAAGCGTTCTGCGTATCCATAGGATTGTTTCAGGGGCTTGTGTTTTAAGAGTTGAATCAAAACCTATCCAGCTCAGAATAAGCCCGAAGATGAAATAACCTACCGAATTACCCAACTTGAGGATGTATGAGCCGCAGGCTGTAAAAGAGCCTTCCCGTCTTTTGCCGGTGTTGAGTTCGTCGTAATCCATAATATCAGCTCCTATAGAACCGTGTAACATCCATAGGGCGGATGCTGCAAATCCCATTGTGCCGGAGGCGACAGTTTGCAGCCAGGGAATAAGGGGAGTGTAGAGGTACCAGGAGCCGCCATAGCCTGCTATACCGATACATGCTGCAGCAATGACTGCTCTGCGTTTACCTATTTGGTTGGCAACCCTGTTTAGGATTGGAGCTCCCAGGAGCCCTCCCAGCATAAAAGCAATTCCCATCCAGAAGTTCCAGTTATCTCCCATTACAGTACTGCCTCGGCATACATAATAAACTGTGGTATAATAACCTAATGAACCGACCATGCTTGTACTCAATGTGAAAGCGCCGCCAAAACCCATTATCATGCGAAATGGCTGGACCTTTAATGTTTCATAAAATGAACTCTTGATTGAGATACGTTCTTTGGTTTTTACGACCACTTTATCATAATATCGTTCCTTTAATCTGAAAAACATCGTAATGGCAAATATTGCCATGATTGTACCAAGAATACCTGTGTAAACCTGAATGCCACGCAGAGTATTTTTTCCGCCTGTCGGAAGAAGAAACCAGGCTAAATTAGTGAAACGTAGAGCATAAAAGTTGCCGACCTCAAAAATTTTCTGCATTACACTTTTATATGTCATGATAGAGGTACGTTCGTCGTAATCCGGTGTCATCTCTGCGCCAAGGCTGTCAAAAGGTACAGCGAAAGCGCTTATAATCGGAATATAAATAAGACATGATGCTGCCATATACCAGAAAATAACTGAAGCTCCCAGAAATTTTACCGTCGCCCATTCAGGTGATACGGCAAATAACAATGGAAGACCAAGCCCGCTTAAAATTCCGGCGATTAAAATGAAGGGACGTCGGCGTCCGTGTTTAGAGCGTAGATTATCCGATATCCAGCCGACTATCGGATCCACAATTGCGTCATACACACGAATTAATGTTAATGCTAATCCGACCAGTCTTGGATCAACGCCCAAATATATATTAAATACTGCGAACGCAATACCCGGATAAAGCCAGAACCCCCACATATTCAGCCCGGTTCCCAGGCTATAAGATATTTTGGTTGGAACAGGAATACGGTCACGAACTGGTTTGTATTCGTTATTGGTAGTTATTTTCTCTTCCATTTAACCTCCCTGCACGTAAAATTTGAAATTGGTTAGTATTTTGTATTATTTTTACCTATAGTTATTTCTCATTTGCTTAACAAAATAGTAGAGATTTATTATTCTGTCAAGAGTGATTACTTAAGTGGAAATTTTCCGAGTTTTGCTTTTCGTTCTGGGGTAAACTTCCACCAGGGTTTTGGCGGGTTGCCGTTACAGAATGATACGGCTGAAATGAAAACATCAAGTAAACAGGGGTCGTGTCGTTTTCCGGTTAACTCAAGAAGTTTTTGGTACATAGCGTAAGGGTCTGCTCCTTTTAAATCGGTTGGTGATTTATAACCAAGAAGGCGCAATTTCGCAGCAATAGCCGGTCCGACATTTGGTATGGATTCTAATTTGTAAAGACCTATTCGTTTTTCAGGCATTTTTTTCTAAACATATGTAGTAATCCAGATGTTTTTTAATCTTTTCCCAGGGGTCAAACTCGAGTCCAAAATCTTTTTTCATATCAGAGACATCCCACATTAAAGGGTCATCACTCCAGCCTTTGTCTTCCAATAATATCTGGCTTTTTGAATCACATTTCTTTATTGCTTCTTGTGCTACCTGATACCACGATATAAAATTTTTAGCAAGTCCAAAATATGTTTTTCTATTCACATTGCTGTGTAGGACTTTGATGTACAGTTTAGCCAGATCTCCGGCCCAGATGAATTGAGTACCGTCATTTTTAGTAAGGGGTATAGGTGCATTGTTATAAGCTTTTTTTACTATATTTTGAAAACGGGTGTCACTCTGAGAATGGGCGCCTTCTGCAACGGGATTTCCAAACGTGTAACCCGGACGAATGATATTGATTCGCATGGGGGAGAGATGGAATTGTGCCGTTAAAAAATTCTCGCTTGCCGCTTTGGTAGCGCCATAAAACGTAGCTGGATGTTGTTTGGTTTTTGCATTCACGATTTTTGTCGGTTCTTTTAACTGATCGGCTCCTCCCATATAGAGGCTATCGTTGACCGAGGTTGATGATGTATAGATAAAATGTTTTACGTTTTCCCGGGCAGCAATATTGGACATAAATACCGTTGGTAACGTGTCGTCCTCGAGAACTTCCCATCCCGTTTTTTGTTTAGAATAATTTAATGCTATATGAATACATGCATCTTTTTCCCTGATTAATTTTTCAAGTAATTTTGTATCGGAAAGTTTGCCTTCTACGATATTGAGCTGTTTTATTTTTCTAAAATAAGGAATTTTATTCGGATTACGGGCTAATATAGTTACTTTGTGGTTATGTTTCACAAGTTCTAAGGTAACATATGACCCGATAAAACCTGTTCCGCCAGTTAAAAAAATATTCATTTTCTCAAAAATTTATATTAATTTATGACTTTTATCCAAGTAGTTTCTCTCCGATTATTCCAATGAGAAATCCCATTGATGCGCCTATTGGTGGAATCCAGCTGTTTTTAATTTTTGATAAGGGTGCGATGTCTTGAAACATTAAAAAAACTATACCTCCGCCGGAAAAAGCCATAAGACCTGCAATAATACTCATCTTATCTCTTAAGAGGAAATAACCCATAAGAGCCGCAATTATTCCAGAAAAACTTAATAAAAATAATATTGTAAGGGATGTTCTTGAAGAATGGTTATAGTGTTTTAATTCTATATATGCGTTAAAAGATTCAGGTAAGTTCTGTAATCCTATATAAATAGCTAGTAGTAGTCCTAGACGAATGTTATGAGCAAAAACTCCTCCCAAAGCTATGGCTTCGGGTACGAAATCCATCAACATTGCCATCATCTGTGCAAAAGAACCTCCTTTTTGATGGATTTTATAGTCTAATATACAGAAAAAGAGAACTCCACATATAAAAGTTAAGATAAGAGGAAAAATAGATAGTTGTTCTATTCCTTTTGGTATAAGAATAAAAGCAACTGCGGCTATTAATATCCCTCCGCCAAAAGCTATTGTAAAGTGAGTTATAAATTTGTGTGCCGAGTAGTTTTTAAATTTTTCAAATATCCTTGATAATATACCACCCAGAAATACTGTTATTCCTGCAAAGAAAGAGTATAGTATTATTTCTAAGATTGTTTTCATTTTATTACTTTAAAAATAGTTTATATTTCCTGTTGTCAAGAGATTATTCACCTTTTTCGAGTAAACATGTGCTTATTACTACAATGGGTTTCTTATGCATGGATGTAGTTCTGTTTTACTTTCTATCGAAAAATATCGTTATATCTCTCTTGCCCCAAAATGAGGTGGAGGATTGCTTAATCTGTAGGACTTCACCATATTTTATTAAACTCCAAACTTCATTTGTAACCATTTTAGATTTCCTGCCACCCATGTTGAATTCGACGCTGGATTCGAATATTAATGTTTTGCCATCTTTAGACCAGTTCACTTTAGTTGTACGGGGAGAATTCCGGAAATCCGATTCGTATTCTTTGCCGTCGAGGGTTAATTTCTCCTCTGTAATTTCATCATCAGCATATTCTAAAATTTGAGTTCTTTTTATAGTAATATGATTTCCTTGTTGAGAAATGTTCAATTTATAGGGTATGGAACTTGCTCCAAAGTTATCTAAAATGCTTTTCTCTTCATTGAAAATCCATTCTCCCGAAAAATCAGTTGGTTGTTTTTCTTTTTGGGTTAATGCAGCTAATCCGCATGCAGCTCGGAACGGATTAATAACTTCTATATAAACAGAGTCATCCAGACTAAGTATTTGCGGAGCATTAAGTAGTCTTTCATATTGTTTTTTTAAAGTATTTCTTACCATTCCTGCCCAAATAACATAAAAGCCCCACTTTGGTTGCTTTTCAAGAATTTCAAGTGTTGGAGGATTACCCACTTCCGCAAGGACAAGCGGTTTTCCTTTTGATAAAGCAATAAGACCATTGTAATAGGTTTGTTTAAAATCACTTCTATAAACATCAAGTGCGAGAACATCGAGGTATTCGTTTCCGGGATAATATTCCGAGAACTCCATTCCGGGTTTACTTGGTCTATCAACGCTCCAGACCCAGATTAGATTATTGAGTTTGTGATGATTTACAAGTCTATCGAAAAGCTGAAGGTATAATGCTTTTGTGCTGTATTCACCGCGACGACCTCCCCACCAGAACCAACCGCCATTCATTTCATGGTACGGCCGCCACAGTATGGGTACATGTGCGTCCTGAAGTTTTTTAAGATAGAACGCAATAGTGTCAACCTGCGCACACCAGCGTTTATAAAGTTCTGTTCCCGGTGTCAGAACGTCTTTGAATTGTTGATCTGTTAGTTTTCCCTGGACACTTGCCAGAGAATCTGGCTTTGCCCCAGGTAACTGTTGGAATGTAACCGGTTCATTAGCGGTTGGCGGTACCGCATGCCAGCATATAGTAATAATCGAACCAAGCTTGTGTTGCCTTATACATTCTTCAACGATATCAGGTCGTGCCAGATAGGAATCCGTATCTCTATCTTCAGCAAAACCCCAATCTGTGCTGAAAACCGCTGGCGTTTTGCCTATGTATTTGGCTGCAAAGCGGGTATTTCTGTCTTTTATGTTTGGGTAGTTATGCTGTCCGGTTAACGTATATTTTCCTGATATGCTGTATAGAAAATCCAACAGTGCTTTAGCTTCATTCGAGGCATTGGGAGTTACCGGTTCGTAGGTTTCATTGGTTTCAATAGATGGCGAAGTACACATAGATAACAATATCAGAAGTAATAAAAAGTTCTTTAATTTCATATTTTTTGCCTCGCTTTGATAGATTGTTTCTTTTTTATTCGTATTCCCAGTATTCTTTTAATACTAAGTTTTGTTTCTTTGATTTTTTTAGTTCATTTCGCAAAAAATATCGATGTTCACATCCGGTTATCACAATAAGTCTTTTACCCTGAAATTCTTCTGCATAGTTTATGATGTTTTTTGTCATGGCCTGATTCCGTTTCTTCCAGAATTCATCCCTCCAGATTATAAATTCTTTGAATTGTTTTAACTCTGGAATGGTTTCTGTAAATTTAAGAAAATTGGTATGAAGACATCTGTGTTTCATGGTGTATATGGAATCAGCTACTGTTGAATTAATTATCCTGGGATATTCTTTTGAAAGAGTATTGTCGAGATTAAAAGCATGCATTAACATAACCCCGGCTTCTTTTAAGATCGGGTCGAAATCGTTTGAGTCGCTCTTATTACCTAAGTCCCCTAACTTTTTCATAAATGCTTGTTCTTGTTCGTCACTCCGATTTTCACTGTAATATTTATTTCTATTCTCGATGTCAAAATACCTGAGAAGAACGGAAGAATTTTTATCTAAATACTTTTTTATTACTCTTCCTTCAAGAAATTGAGTGGGGTCTTTGAATTCTTTAACCATTTCAAGGAATTTTTCGACAGAGTCGGAAATGGGTAATTCGAGCAAAATCACATCGGGTTTAACCTGTTCTAATATATTCACCCCATCTTCTATATCGAAATTTTCTCTCACTTCATGAACGGTGCCGAAGATGATAACTTCTGTTTTAGGTAAGGTTTTTGATAAAAGTAAAATCGGTAATAGTAATATAAATATGAACCAATTTTTCATTTATTTTTCTCCTAGTTAATTAATAGTTTTCATCGAATCCCGGGCGTACGAATTTCCTTGCTTCTGGAAATGTCTTTTCGACTTTTTTGCGTAATCGGTCAAGATGAACAAGAAGGTCGAGGGTCTCGTCCTCACATTCCGGGAAATGGCGATGTATTTCACCCCATGCAGTCATAGAGCGGTCTATCGCGATTAATGCGACTTTCGCTGAGCCGTTCCTGTCGCCCTGTGCTTCGTTTAAATCATCCTCCACTACCCTTATTAGTTTGCTGTGTATTTGGTATTGATACCATTGAATAATTTCTATTGTGTCTTTGATTCTGGCTGCTTCTTCTTTAGGATTAACGTTAGGTATTTCGAGTTCTGCCGTTAACTTCAACTCATCTCTTTTTTGTTTAAATAGATGCCCGGATGAATTGAACCAGTTTTCAACCACGTCAGCATACATTTTCGCAGAGAGACAGCATTTTTGTTCTTCTATGTTTTCCTTTTTTGTTATTTCTTTTTTTGTATCTGTTTCAAGTTCGATAGAATTCAAATCAATACCCTTTTCAATCGAAAATTCTTCCAGCATATCGAGTGTTAGTTGTAGGGTTTCAGATAGTTTTTGCCAGAAAAGCTTATTGTTTATGTCACGGGATTCATTATCCGGAAACTGTTTCTTGCTCAAAGCGAAATTCATGCAACGGGAAGTAAAAAGACAACGTTCGCACCAGTAATCACAATAGTTATATATGCCCGGAATAAAAGCTGGATTTTCTGTAAATTTTTTTATATCTTTTTTATCCATGTCATTGTTCATCCGCTGGCGTAAATTGCTAACAGTTTTTATTTTCTAATTTTTTTATTCTTGGAAAAGATCTTCCATATTATTTTACCATATTTCTCTGCTTCTTCGGTAGGTGCATTGATATCAAATGCTTGACTTATAGTATCTTGTACTAATCTTATGCAAGATTTTTCCGAAAAGATATTAAGAATATATAAGTTAGAAGATATATCCATTGCTTCGATTTTATAATCATCTAAATCTTTAATCTTCAATTTATCACCCCCAAGTGGATTCCATTCACTTAATATTTTTTGTATTTCTTTTTCTAATATGTCCATATTCTTCCTTTATTTCTTGAATCTTGATATATTTTTGATCGAAGTTAGTTTCTCATCATCAAGTCCACATAAATCTTCTTCTGATATATATCCTTCAGCTAATAACCTGCCAAAAACAATTATTAACATAGAATATCTATAATCGTATTTATTAGCCATATTGTTTCTTTTAGTACTTAAAAAATCATGTAAATCCCATATTTGATCAACAGACTTCATTTTATTTAAACGATTTAATATTTCCTTTTTTATTATTTCCATTTCTCTTTGATAAGCTTTGTCAAATGCTTTACGAGCTATCTTTTTTTCTCTTTTAGACCATTTTGAATTGCGAATAGACATTTTTTATCCTCCAGATAAACCCAATTAATCTTTAAATTTAATAATGTATTTTTTTATGTCAAGCTATTTTAGGTATAGGTGTTGGGATTTAGGACAAAAACCGCTCTCGGCTAACCGCTTTAAACCCTACACCTCTCCTTTTTTTTAAAATGTTTTAGCGGAAAGCGAATGGCGGTCAGCGGATAGCTCAATATCTCTGTGTTCTCTGTGTTTTTTTTCTCTGTGCTCTCTGTGGTTAAATAAAGGGTGGGGAGGTTAGGGGCGTTGACATTTAAAGGTAAGACTCATATCATGTATAGTAAATGAAAATTCGAAAAAGGTTGCTAGACCGATTTATTTTTGAAATTTCCCCGGTTTTGGGGTATCTTGGCCACATTTTAATATTCTTTGCCCTTCTTTTTTTACTCCCGTTGATTGTAGATTATATATATTTAAGGGAGATTGTAAATTTAAAGCCTTTTTTGATTCCGGCTTTAATATCTTTCATTTTGGGTTTTGCGTTAAAAGGTAGAAAACCTTTAGAGAGAATTAATCACAAACAGGGGATGATGATTGCAGCGCTGTCCTGGATTATTCTTTCCTTAATAGGCTCTTTTCCTTATCTGCTTGGATTTCATGCTAGTTTTATTGATTCGTTTTTTGAGACGGTTTCAGGTTTTACAACTACAGGCATGACGATGTTTTCAAACCTTGAGATGAAAAGCCGCTCTATACTTTTTTACAGAGCTTTGACCCAGTGGATGGGTGGTCTCGGTATTCTTAGCTTTGCTTTGCTTGTTATTTATCAAAGTGGAGTTGCCCCGGA
The DNA here is from genome assembly GCA_964594255.1 of uncultured bacterium. GTDB lineage: Bacteria > Hydrothermota > UBA3072 > UBA3072 > UBA3072 > JAFGHJ01. The sequence continues at coordinate 8,859 of CAZQNI010000045.1, forward strand.
GCTTTTTGCAGGGGAAAGTCATAAAATTAGAACTAAAAGGATTGCTCCGGGTCTATTCAATACGATAAGGATTTTATGGATTATTTATGGAACTTTAACTTTAATGCTTATTTTTCTTCTAAAAATAGAAGGCGTGACTTTTTTTGATGCAGTCACTCATTCGTTTACCACTCTTTCGAGCGGAGGATTTTCAACACATGATTTGAGCATTGGATACTATTCTGCCATGAATTATCCCTTATCAAATATTATTGAATGGACAGTGATTGTTTTTATGCTGTTTGCCGGAATGAATTTCCTTTTCCATTACCGAGTTTTCCAGGGAGATATAAAGGCTTTATGGGATTCCTTTGAGATTAAATTATTCTGGTTCTTTATATGTTCGGCTTCAGGTATTATTATTTTGAAGCAGTTTACGTACCACGGAGTTTTCTCTCCAGATTTAGTCAGAACTTCTATTTTTCAGGTAGTCGCGATTATGACTACTACAGGGTATGCAACCCGGGATATTGCATCGACCATTTATGGAGGGGTAGCCAAACAAATTTTTCTTTTCTTGATGATAATTGGTGGGT
>CAZQNI010000046.1:0-9358 GCA_964594255.1 uncultured bacterium
TTCATAGGAATAGAAGAAAAAATCGGAAGTCCCAAAGCTTTAAATAAATTTTTTATCAGAAGCTGGATAGTTAAAGAAAACGGAGGTCTGTTGCATCAGATTTACGCGGAGTATGGTTATGTAGGAAAAGAGTGGGAATTTTATACAAAAGCATATAGCCAGGAAGGTCAACCCTTACAAACTGTTAAGATACATCGTCATTCGGATGATTATGAGTCTATTAATGTTTATCATGAAGAAATAGGTATAACAATCCCGGATGAATATCTTAGAAGTCATTTAAATGGATTTACAATTAAAGTATCGGCTTTAAGCGGTGATTCGTTTATAATTAATGTGACCCCCGAACAAATAAAATCTCAACTTACTAAAATACAAGAATACAAAAAATTAAATAATTTATAATTGATAAAGATATTGAACCGCAAAGACCACAGAGAGCACAAAGAAACAACTAAAATCTTGTTTGTTTAAAACTCAATCCCACCCAAGAAAGAGGAATAACAAATTACACGAATAGCACGAATGATTTTCTGTTTGTTTTTTTTCCGTCTTCCGTCTACGGTCATCGGTCGGTCTTAAATTTAAGACCTAAAACCCCCCTTGATGTTTTCCCCAATTTTGAGTATACTATGGATAGAGGGAGATATCTGAAAAAACGTACGTATGAATTTTTAGAAAAAGCAAAAGAAGGAGATACTGCGGGATTGATCTTCGATTGGTTTATAATGTTGCTTATATCCCTGAACGTAATAGCGGTCATTATGGCAACCGTCCAGAGTATTTCCGTTCGATATAATAAATTCTTCAATGTTTTTGAAATTTTTTCCATAATCGTATTTAGTATTGAATATATATTACGAATGTGGTCCTGTACGATTAACGAAAAATTCAGGCATCCAATACTTGGAAGAATAAAATACTTCTTTACTCCTTTTGCAATCGTTGACTTACTTGCGATTATGCCTTTTTATCTGCCGAGACTCATTCCCGTAGATTTAAGATTCTTGAGAGCTTTAAGGCTTATACGTCTATTTAGAGTGTTAAAAATGGCTAGATACAACACAGCGCTATCGACTTTAAAAAACGTGATATTAAGAACGCGTGAAGAATTGATAGTTACCTTTTTTACCGTATTTATATTTTTAATACTTCTTTCAAGCGCGGTATATTTAGTGGAAAATCCCGTCCAGCCGGAAGTGTTTCCCGATATTCCCAACGCAATGTGGTGGGGAGTTATGACTATGACAACCGTAGGATATGGTGATATTTATCCCATAACGGTTTGGGGAAGAATTTTCGCCTCGATTGTCTCGATTTTAGGAATCGGTTTATTTGCCTTACCCGCAGGTTTTCTTGCTTCAGGTTTTTCGGAAGAGATAAAAAAAGGGAAGAAAAAGAAAATAATCTGTCCTGAATGTGGGAAGGAGATAAAGTTAGAATGAATAATCTGTCACAATATCAAGCGCCGTCCCCATATTCCAAAAGAGAAAAGGAAATATGGGTAGAAAGGAGCTATTTCTATAGATAATATATGGATTCTGATAACGGTGGAAACGGGTCAAAGTACGAAGCGTATTTAACGGACCTATTCAATAAATATAATCGCACAGCGCAAAAAGAGTTTTGTGGTTTGTCTCCGCTTCATATGATGAAAATTATTTATTACAACGATTTTAAGCAGCTTGAGCCATTTCTGAGTTTTAAGAAAGATATATCTGAAGAACTTCTGATGAAAGTTCCGGTTATGAAGCTTGAAGAAAAACTTATTGAACTGTTGGAGAAAAACAACGGTAAGATCGGACTGACAAACAAAGGTAATCTGAAATTGTCGCTTACCAAAAAAATTTTCAATGACTGTAAGTTCCTGAATGAAAATGGGAGATATGATTACTTCACTAAAGGAATATTTAGCTTAAGAAGTGAAGAACATATCCCTTATCTTTTCAGGTTGAGAAACCTGATAACAATGAACAAATCATACTTTACGGAAAAAAGCACTTATATTACTTATAAAAAGAAAAAAATCGATAGGTCAACTCCAGTGGAAAGATACTTGGAGTATATGTTTATACTGGGTAGATTTTTAAATTGGAGCTACTTTTATAGATATGGACATATTTATTCAATAATACGGAACGGGTGGATATTTTCATTATTTCTTCTCCACAAATTTGGAGATGTATTCAGAGAATATGATTTTTATGCCAGCAAATTTCTTGAAGCGTTTCCGGAAAAAGACCAGTGGTTTTATGTAGATAAAGAACAGTATGAAGATTTGTATTATCCTGAAGATATTCGGGAATTAAATGACGACGACAATGATAAAAATAGGAAGCTGTTATATTCATATAGGACTTTCTTTTATATGCTTTGCTTTGGATTAGTGGAAGAGAAAGAAAAAAGGGAAGGATATGAGTTCAAAAGATACGTAAAAAAAACTGAATTTTTCGAAGAATTTTTTAATTTCAACCCTGAATTTTAGTATAAAGGAGTTTGCTTCTATGGGCAGAAAAAAGTACACCAGGATAATACCGAAAGGGATCAGAGAGGGATATATAGAAAAGCCAACTGATGAAGAGATGGATATAATTCAGATGGCTGCTGACTCAATTATACCGTTTGATGGAGGAAGAAATTATTTGGTAAAACTGCTTAAGGGGTCTAACGCTAAAATAATGAAACGCAATAACGTACAGGACAATGATTATTACGGAACCCTTAAATACCTTAAAATGAAAGATATTGAAAGAAGGGTTGACTGGATGATTGTGAAAGGATGGTTAAAACTGGTGCAACCTTGGAAACAACCCATTATACGTCATACAGAGAAGGGCTGGAAGAAAGCAAAAAAACTTTGGGCTGAAAAATTAGTAAAGCAGATGGAAGAGAACCTTAACGCTTTTCTTGAGGGTATAAAAAATAAGAACCATGAAATAAAGCATGAACTTCTTGATAAAATCCAAGAGGATAAAATTACATCTCTTGCCGCTGCTCTAATGGGATGGAGAAAAATTGGAGTGAGAAAGGTTAGAAAAAAAATTAATGCTATATTTCGTGATTGGGAGCAAAATTAAGATATTTATATACAGGATATACCCGTCCTTCAAAGTTTTTACAACAAATCACACCCCGATACAGTCATTCTTCCTTACCCCGATACAGTCATTCTTCCTTACGGGGCAGGCGGGGCAGGCAAATAGCACGAATGATTTTATTAAATATTTCTTTATTTCTCTTTTTCTTTGATTTCCTCATATAATTTATCAATTTCCGCTTTTAGTTTTTTCGGTATTGGAAATACATCTTCTGGCAGATAGATTTTCATTTTCTCCAGAACCAATTTTACTTTCTCGTATTTTTCTACTTCAAAATAGTAATCAGCCAACTGATAAGTTCCTACATGATAAAAAACAGGCATGTTGGAAGCAATTGGTATGTAATGTTTTTTTATATCACTAAAATACTCAAAGGATTTTGGATTAAGGAGAATATTTTCGGCTTTTTGGGGATCGATTGACATATGATGTTCTTTGACGTTTACCGGAAGCAGTTCAAAAATTATGCCCTGAAGCTGTAAATAATCTTGCAGTCCTACATAATAGTTTTGAGGTATACCCATAGTGAAGTAAACAGGTCTTTTCCATTGATTATTTCTAATTATATCAAGAATGAGAGCCTTTCCTCCATGTATATACGAAATTGAATCTCTTACTATATCAGGCTCTGTTTTTGCTTTCACCATACAATCTTCGGGACTAATATTATACTTTTTAATCATCTCATCACTAATTTGTATTCTAATTATAGACGAATCAACTACACAGGGTTCCATTGCATTTATTTCTTCGTTACTCCAGGAAATTGGGACACTGCCGAATGGCTTTCCGGTCTTATATTTCAACATTAACCATGAAGCCTGGGTCAGACCACATGTTATAACTGTAACATCCTTTCTGTAGTCCTCAGTAAACTGTAAATACCAAATAGGCCATGTAGGAGGCCCGCCATATGTAAATAATATTGCGTTTGAATCACAAGAATTAAGTACGTTGTCAGCAAACTCAAGCATCCATTCAGGATATCCACCCTTCTCATATCCCATCTGAAATTCTTTAACTCCCTGCTCTAAATCCCCTTTTCTAACAGCATTCAAGAAACGATCACCATGTTCAGATCCAATAAAGAAATAAGCATCTCCATAATCAGGATCCAGTTCTACAGCTTTATTAAGATATTCAAGTACTTTATCAGATTGTTCTTCATTAAAAGTTGGAAGCGGCATCGAGTAAATGTAATGAGTATACTGTCCGAGAAGATAGTAAATTTCTGCATCATCCGGATTCTTATCCACTGCCTTCTCAAGAAGAGCAATTGCTTTCTTTTTATCTCCGCTTTTAAAAACCTCTTTCGCCTGCTGCTTTAGGGAAACTTCATCTGCATTCAGTAAAAATGTAAAAATAAGTGATACTATCAAAAAAAGACTAATGGATTTTCTCCGTTTATTAGAATTCATCTTTCCCTCCCTTGTTTCTGGTATTATAAAGCTTTTTTATGCTTTTGTCAAACATCGAAGATGTAGAGACTTAGTCCAAAGTCAGTAAAAGTTAGGACGTTAAAAAATTCCCGACCCTACGAACCCACGATCTAACGAGCCAACCAACTAAAAACCTATTTGACTCTTTTTTAATTTAACGATTTAACTATAGCGATAGCTATTGAAAGGAGATTCAAAAAACAAGACCTGACCCCTCTATACAACCATTCAACTTGTTTTTCGGTTTCCGTCTTCCGTCTACGGTCATCGGTCGGTCTTAAATTTAAGACCTAAAACCCCCCTTGATGTTTCTCTCAATTGTGAGTATACTATAGATAGAGGAGGTTGGTATGAGCGGTAAGAACAAAACAGAAGAGGAAAAAGATCTCGAGAGGTGGAAATTGTTTTATAGTTTATCAAGTGAAGTGTTCAATCGAGAAGAGGCCAGATATGAAAGATTAGAAGAGAAAGCTTCAAAGTGTTTGACGGCATTCACTTTTTTATTGGTGATTTATGGTTTTTTATGGGGGAGTGCTTTAAAAACCTTAATGTTGGATACTCAAACGTTTCTAAAAGGGCTTTTGTCGGTATTTAGTGTTTTTTTGCTTTTACTTTTCATCTTTTCGTGGTTGTTAACTTTTCGTACTTTTCAGACGCGAGGCAGAGAAGTTATGCCTTTAGGAGAAGATACGGTCAAATATTTTAAGGATAAAGAAAGAAACCTAAGAGCTATTTACGAGGGATTAGGGAAAACGAATAAAAAAGCCTACGAAAACAATAAGAGAGTTACTGATGAGGAGCTTAACAGATTTAAACTTGGCTATAAGATGATATGGGTTTCAACAATACTACTTATAATTTTTATTATAATGTATTCTACTTACTTATGGAGTTTGTAAAAGGAGGTATAAAGATGCAAGAAGATAATAGTAACACTCAAGACAATAATGGAGGAAACGGTTCTTCAGAAAGCGAAGAAATATTAGAGCCTGAAAGCATTGAAAAAGATGAAAATTCGGTACAGGAAAGTAAAGCCGAACCTTTAGAACCTGAAGTTGTATACTACGAAGATCCATTTTCGCAAGAAGATGAAGAAAATGAAGAAGATGATGCTTGGGAGGAGGATGAAGATAGTTAGGATTAACAAGGGAAAAAAATAAGATAAAATATAACGAGAAATATTTGTAACAAAGATAAAGGAGAAGAAGCATAACTGAAGAAGCGTGTTTATGAGATTTTAGAAAAAGAATGATAGAATGAAGAAAAGATCACATGGATAGGTATTTAAAAATGCAATGATTGTATTGATTTATTCAACAAACAAAAAGGAGTAGAAGACAATGGCATTAAATAAAGAAGGAAAAATTGAAGATCATCCGATCGTAAAAATTATTAATTGTTTTTTACACAGCGTTAGGGATATTGAGGCAGCAGCAAAAAATTTCATTCCTCTTTCACAATTATGGCTAATGATGAGCTTTATGGATGCTGGGGACGATTTAGAAAAAACAAAGGGAAAAATCAAAGCTAAAAATGAATCCAATAGATGTGGGAGAGAAATAAAAAACATATACGAAGCTGTTGAGTTATTAGACCGTATTGAAAAATCAAATATGCCCGAAGCTTTAACTAATAGTTTATTTCTAGGATTATTCAGCGCATTTGATACATTTAAAGGGAATTTGTTGTTCTTTATACTCAAACGTAAACCTGTCCTGTTAAACGCTCTAGAGAGTGAAGTTAATTTAAGGGAAATATTTACCTTCAATAAAATTAGTTTATTGAAGGATAGTTTAATCAAAGATGAAATTGAAAAACTTGGGCGAGAGAGCTATATAGATCAATTTAGAAAATTAGAGTGTTGGTTTGATTTAAAAATGAGAAAATTTAATCATTGACCGGATTTTGTGGAATGTAGTCAGAGAAGGAATTTAATAACACACTGTGATGGTAAGGTAAATAAGCAATACATAGTTATTTGTAAAGGAAATGGGTATAAATTCAGTAAGGAGATAAAAGTAGGGGAAAGTCTAGATTTGAATCCAGAATATTTTTTAAACTCATGCAATCTTATAATGGAAGTTGGACTTAAATTTGGTCAAACGTTATGGAGAAAAGTTTTTCCATCGGAATTGAATAAAGCTGATCATCATCTGACGGATATAGCATATGATTTTTTAAGATTAAAAAAATGGGACTTGGCTAGGCTTACTTGCGAATATCTATTAGAATTTAAACATGGCATCAAAGATGTTGATAGAAAGATAGGGTTAGTAAATTATGCTATTGCATTAAAGAGGATAGGAGACAAAAAAAGATTGAATGAAGTCATTAAGGAAATTGATTGGTCGGGAGCAGATTCGACTTTCCGTTTAGCCATTTCTGTTATCAATGAAGATTATAAAACTGCTGCTCAGCTTATGAGAGCTATTGGAAAAGAAAACGATAGAATTAAAGAGGAATGTTATCATATTTGGCCTCTTTTCGAAGACTTTCGTGGTACTGATGAATTTCTTAAAACATACAAAGAAATATATGGGTATGCATTTATTAAAGAGCAACAAAAGAAAGCAAGTAAAAGGGAGAAAGAAATTAAGAAAACAGTTAAAGCTTTAAAGAGAAAAGGAAAGACCAAAAAGGAAGAAATTAAGGAGCTACTAAATTTATTGTTATCTATTCTTCCAGACAAGCGAACTTTATAAACATGATTTTTTTGATATCAAAAGCTAACACTTGATAAATATTAATTGAGCTTTTGGGATATATCCTAAAAAAGCCAATAATAATTCGAAATACAAGCCCTGAGACCATATCTGCAGAGATTTTTCAGGTCTTTTTCTGTTTTTCCTCCCACTCGCGGGCAGCTTCCGGTGTCGTTTTACGACCAACCTGCATAATATGGCCACTGGGCCATATTTGAAGATGTTCTTGTTCTCGGCGTCCGAGATCCTTAGTAATACCACTATGTACAATCTTGTTACCCTTTTTGAAGTGGTATTTATAAGTGGTTCTTCTTCTTTTTATATTTCCCTCCTTATTCTAGAGTTTCTTAGTTCAAATCTAGATATTGACCAAATTTTAGGATTAAGAACTTGTGATTTGTCCTTGACTGCCCCTTTTCTTCGATTATCTACATATGGTTGATTTTTCGCCATTAAACTACCTCCTTGCTTTTTAAATATCTTATTATTCTATCTCTCTTTTCTCTTTCTTGATCTCCTTTATAATACATTTCTATCAATATAACTTTATCTTTTTCTTGTTCTCTTTCTATATATTCATATATTACCCTAATACCCGAATCGCAACCTTTGCCCTTGAGGGAACGACAGGCAAATTTTTTCCCTTTATATATTTTTGTGGATTCAACACCTAATCCAGATATGTGGAATACGCCTTCATTGTCAATACCTAGTTTATGATATAAAAATATTTGTGTTTTTATAAATGTTTTCAGATCTTCTGGCAAAGACCTAAATCGTTTCTTAGAAAGTTTCTTGATATCTTTCTTAAATTCAGGGATTTCTTCTATTTCAAAGCATTCCTCTATCTTCAATCTTTTGCCTCACAGAGTATGGAGGCGTTCGATAAAACACCGACTCATATTCTATCTTTTCTCCATCGTTTGTGGTTAACCAAGGAACATCCGCATGCGAATATTCGCTAATTTCGGTAGCGTTCTTATCGGAATGGCTGTTAAGAACATTATCAATAAGTTTAATTTCTCGTGGTTTTAATATATCTATATTGGCTTCTCTTGTTGGCAGATATTTGGTTCGGGGATAGTTGTAATATTTATCATTTACTTTCACTATTTCTTTATCTCTTATCATCTTATCTACAATTTTTGCAAACTCTACAGGCGTAGGGCCAAAAGTGTTTTTTATATACGTTGCTCCAATTAGTTGTTCTTCATATTTCTCGTAATAATCGAAATCGATAAAATAAAGAAGCTTATAGATTACGGTTTCTCCTACATTAGCTTTCGATCCAACTTTATTAAGGATATAAATAAGAACTTCTTTGAATTTTTCTAAATTTTTCTGAGGAACAGCTATTCTTTCTCCCTTTTCGGGTTTAATTTCTTTCTTCTCCTCTTTGCTCTCTTTCAATATAACTTCAGGCTCCTTTTCTAGATTTAGAAGATTGTTAGGGGTTAAATTAAACAGTTTCGACAGCTTCAGCAATTCTTCAGCAGAAACTTTTCTGTCTCCACTTTCAATCTGAGATATTGAAGCTCTGTTAACTCCTAGTTTACGGGCAACATCTTTTTGGCTGAGCCCCTTTAATTCCCTTAGTTGCTTAATCCTCGAGCCCAGTCTTTCGTTTATTGCACCCATTATAACCCTCCTTTTAAGGCACCAATACATTAATATTAATTTTTCATTATCAATCATTCTTATACACATAATTATAATATATGTGTGTTAGATATTTTGTCAAGGGGTTGTTAGATTTTTTAACAATTTATTTTTTGAATCCCAACAAACCTTTTTCTATATATACTCAAACATCCAAATCTCCGAACAGTTAAATAGGAACATATAATCATAGTGTAAAATTTAAGATGATAGTCTCATTAGTCAAGACCTTAAGCATCTTAAATTGACCGATGACCGTGGACGGATGACGGGAAAAAATGAAAAAGCGCACTAAGTTGTCAAGGGTTGTCAACTTAACTGACCGAAGACGGTGGACGGAAGACGGGGATTTTTCGGATTAGTTTAATGGAGATAGAAAATATTTTAATCAGTTGAACAGTTGACTTATGGCTTTTTTCTTTTTCTATACTTGTTTTCGTCAACTACAAATAAAGTAGAT
>CAZQNI010000047.1:0-9049 GCA_964594255.1 uncultured bacterium
TCGTCAGTATCGTTTATTATTTCGTACCATCCCGAAAAATCCACCACATAGGTAGAATACCAGAGTAAACCCTTCTTGCGATGTTCCAGGGATAAAGAAACATCAATTTCACTCGCCTTCAGGGAAATAGGATGTGTAACAATATAAGTTTCAAATTCCTTAACGGTTTTACCCGATTCGATCCGCTCTATTTCTTTCTTCTCTTTCGTTTTATAATATATAGAAGGCGCCTTCTGCACCTGCATTGTACCCCATAACTGACTAACCATACCTCTAAGTTTGTAATCCTGTGTATGCGTTCTTTTTAAAATTGTAGCTCCGAGAATCAACCAGGCTGCCACTATAAAAACATAAATCAAAAAAATAACAGGAAGTTTTCTCATAATTTTATCCTCCAACAAGATTCAGTTTTGCAACTCAAAAATTAACAAATAGATACATGTCTTTATTTACACTTTACCAAAGAATACGCAGTACTACATACGGTACGATATTGAAGAAAAGTATGCATATCTTATAAAACATCATTCCGGAATAAATAATGGCATTAAATTCATCCTTTTTTATATCGTACCATTTACCGTGAATCCGATAAATAAAGTTCCTTCCTAACGTAAAAGCGAAGAAACTTATCAACAATAAACCCAAATTAATTACTGCGCTCCAGAACAAAAAATCTAATAAAGGATCCATTAAATACCTCCTTTAATATATTATGGTAACTTAAATTTACCACTATGTCAAGTATACCTTTAATTCTTTAAGACGATTCCACTTTTTTCAAAAAGGATTCTCCTGGTCTTAACCGTTCGTTTCACCTGCTACGAGAAGCGCAATCGGTTGAATACCATAATTAGCTGGTTAAAACAGTTTAATATAACACATCCACGTGTAGAAAACCGCTTCATCCATGTATTTTTTTTGATATTCTTTTTCAACAGAATTCAACAACGGTTCAGGAGTCGGATAATTCTCATCATCCCAAAGATCACCCCATCTTGTGTATTCTGTTTTGAAAATAGGAGGAAACTCGTAATATACTTCTAAATTCTCCCTAAGATATTTCGCATCAATTTCATTAGGAGGAATCTCCCGATATCCGGAATCCGTCATGCCCAATAGAGCTCGAGCTCTCTGCTTGAGCCTGGCTTTAATAGATTTTGGGCATGGAGGATTAAATTTAAAGCCTGAATGCATGAATACTTTTTTTAAAGAGTAGCAATCTCCTCGCAACGGCGGGTAATTATCTTCGAATATTATGTGCTTAAAACCAAAAGATTTTACCGTTTTGACTCGTTCAAAAGCATTCTGGTGATCATCAAAGAATAGAAGAGTCTCATCCTTCGACAGCTGACTCCAATCAATGGCTGAGAAATCCCGATCGAAATATTCCGCTCGAGCCGATTTGTATTGAATACGATCCAAATTTAGATCTATACAGTATAATTTAGCATCTGGACATGCTTTCTCGAAGAACCAGGTTCCCTGGCCAAGCCAAACGCCACTCTCGACAATCGCCTTAGGATTGAGTGATTGCAAGGCAAACCAAACCGAAAACATGTGAGGAGAAAGCATTCCGCCTTTATTGTCTTTGATTGGTCTGTTCCCATAAAGGGAAGAGAATTCTTCCAATTTCGATATCATATCCTCTCTTGTCCACGGAACTTGCCCAATCGTCACTAAAACCTACTTTTAGTATGAATATTACTCTAATTCAAGCATTGTGTCAAGCAGTTTCTGCCCAGTTATCACAACTTCTCTCTTATTTCAAGTAATCTTTTTTTACCTAAAAATGGTTCGATATATAACTTATAATCTTCTTCCGGAATTTTTTCGATATCTATAACATTCTTTTCGACAAAATCTACTCTGGATTTTAGGTTATCACAATCAAAGTCATCACAGTAAGCACAATTACGAACACCTTTCTTTATTACGCAGGGTCTTACCGGACATCCTTCATCAGGATGATTCCCCTCGTTCCTGCATCCAACACAGCTAACCTTTTCCGGAGGAATTCTAAAACCATAGTATAAAAACCATTTCTCACTGAGTTCAGTCTTATCAGCATCGCTCTTTATGTTTTTCTCATAGGCAGGACAAATATCACATAGAAACCCACAATACCCAAGCATTTCTATCATAATTTTCTCCCTATTATGGTTGAATCGATATATGTTTTAAGCCACAATAGTAGCATACCCTCTCTATTTAATCTGATATCCGGGGTGACCTGTTCGCCAGAGTGAAAAACTTAATTCATCAGCTAAACTTTCAAATGCTTTAGACTTCGTATCTCCAATCCCATGCCCCGATTCATAATCCACCCAGAACAAAATGGGATTTTCTGATGCATTGTAAGCCTGTAACTTGGCAGCAAATTTTGCCGGCTGCCAGGCAATAACACGCGGGTCATTCATTCCGGCTGTCACTAAAGTCGCGGGATATTCCGTACCTTTTTCCAGATGAAGATACGCATCCATTTCAAGAAGAGCCATACATTCAACAGAATCTTTGACGGTGCCAAATTCTGGCACGTTAACAGGTCCGTTCGGCGATTCTTCCGCTCGTAAGGTATTAAGGCAACCAACGCTTGGGATAGCAGCTGCAAACAAATCAGGGCATTCAGTCATTGCACGACCTACAAGTATTCCGCCGGCGCTTCCCCCGGTAATTGCGATTCTTTCACTCAAGCTATACTTTTCCTTAATTAAATACTCGGTACAAGCTATTAGGTCCTTCCAGGTATTAGGTTTAGTAGTCTTAAATCCCCCCTTATGCCACTTATCGCCAAGTTCCCCTCCGCCTCTCACATGAGCGATAGCTAAGATTCCACCCTCATGCGTCCAGAGTAAAAAATTCGAACTAAAAAACGGATTCATTGAATGACCGTACGCCCCGTAACCAAAAATTAAGATTCGATTCTCACCGTTCTTTTTCATACCTTTTTTATATATCAAGGACAAAGGTACTTTTACTCCATCGTGAGATGGTATCATAAGCTCTTCCACGACTAGATCGGAATATTCAGGATACTCAGGAATAACGGAAGCATTTTTCAGTATAAATTCTTTCGATTCCGGCATATACCTATAAAAATGATAATCTTTTGTCCAGCCATTAATTGTTACCCAGAGAGCATCATATTTAAAACCCTTCGAAAGTAAAGAAACTCTTCCTGCCGGAAAAGGCAGTTCTATTTCCTCTGGATCTTTTGAATCATAAGGTAAATGAAACAATCTTGCTTCGACCCCATTTTTCGTGGTCGTATAATAAATACCATCTTTGGTCAAACAGCAACTTGTCAGGTTTTCCTGCACAGGTTCGGGAATGACGACCTGAGCGTTTTCTAAATCAGGATTTTTAAGAGAAGTCTTTAAAAGTTTAAAATTAGGCGCGTTCTTTGGGGTAAAAATGTATAATTCCTCTTCGGTAGCATCAAACCCATAAACCTCATTTTTGGGTTCAAATAAACGCTTCCAGGCTATTTTTTCTTTATACAATTCATTGGCAGGCGCATAAAAAACATTTAATCGATTGTCGACGGACGCTATAAAACCGAAAATATACTTAGCATCTTTGTTATAATCCACAAAAGGAATATCTTCCTCTTTGATATCCAACTCAGGATACTTTTCCCTAGAAAAGATTTCTTTATCCGTGGCAGGATCGGTACCTACAACATGTAAATATACCTTACTATTTTTTTGTCTATCCTTGTCGTGAAAACTGCCGGGTTGCAATCGATTGTACAAATAAGCGCTGCCATCAGGCAACCAGGAGAGAGCCATCCACCAGCACCTATCGATTTGCTCAGGAAACAATTTCCTATTTTTAACATCCATGGTCAAAAGAATAGTGCTTTCCGAACCATTAGGAGCAACTCCAATAGCGATTTTACTACCATCATACGAAGGGATAAAACCAGAAATAACATATTCCTGTGTGGTATCAGGACTAAAAGTTTGAGGATCATAAAGCAAGCATTCAGGTTCTTCTTCATCGTCTCCGTAACGGTAATACAATTTTCCGGTTTCTTCGTCGGGGTTTGTTTTTAAAAAGAAAAAAAGATCGTTTTCTGTAATACGCGGACTACTGTATCTTGCCTTCCTTCTTTTATCAAACTCATACATCTTATCGATGAGAAACTGCCTTTTTGGAATACTGTTCAATTTAGCCCTGGTATAATCAGCCTGGGCTTTGAACCACTGTTTTACGTACTCATCTTCCAGGTTTTCCATATATCGATAAGGATCGTTAACTTCTACACCAAAATAAACTTCTTCGACTGGTTTTACTTTGGCTAAAGGTGGTTTTTGTAAAATACCTTTTGCCAGCCCGTGTCCAAATAAAAAAACACTCAGGCAAAACAAAATTATTCTAGTCTTCACTGCGACCTCCTAACTTTTAAAAAATTTAAACTTAAAATTCCGCACGATTATTTTACGCTTTCCGTATACCAATATCTCTTGCCTTTTAAGAATTCTTCAATTCCTTTTTTCTTGAGTTTTTTAAGATTCTTTATATGTGCATTTCCATGAACAGGAACTAAAAAATTAAGTTTTTCACAAGTCTCGAAATCATCGCATTCCCAGCAACCCTCGTAACCTTTTTTCTGACAGCAAATTCTCATCTTACAGAAAGGAGGACCTCCTCCGTCTCTACACCCTTTCTTACAGCGAAACTTAACCATAAAGCCTAAAACTTCATAGCACTTCTTGTAGTCCTTAAACCCTTTGCCGAATCCTGTCCCGGCAAGAAAATCTGCGAACTTATCGTATCGGCATGCTCTGAGTTCCTTCCTGAGGTCTCTTGCTAAATCGGGAATCTTACCGGTATAACCGTGACAATCTCCGCAATATAATCCGCAATAAGCAATTAATTTTTCCTTTTTATTACTCATTTCTTTTTCAGTTCAATTTTAATATTCCCATATAATTAAATTTTCATCCGCCAAGCAAAATAGACCCCTTCGTAAAGAAAGTTCCTGCTATACAGGCAGTAAGAAGACAGGCTAAAGTGGCGGCAAGAAGTGCCCTAAGCCCGATCTTCGAAAGAATTTCTCTTCTCTCCGGTACAAGTACGGAAATCCCTCCAACAAAAATCGCCATGGAAGCAAAATGGGCAAATCCGCAAAGTGCGTAGGTAGCCACTACTGCCGAACGCGGATGTTTTAATAAACCTGACTCCATGGCAACGGCTAGATGCTGATACGCGGGCACTTCTGTAAGAATCGCCCGCTCGCCAATAATTCGGGAAATTACTCCGGCATCAGAAGGAGGAATACCAAGCATCACGGTAAAAGGATAAAATATATAACCGAGAAAACCTTTCAAACTCCAATCGATATTAATTCCCAAAAGCAAGTTTATTCTCCCCCCCATCCCCCCAAGAATTAAATCAACTAAGGCAACCAGTCCCAGAACGGCTATAAGTAAAGCTACAATACCTACAATAAGTTTAACTCCGCTATTGGCTCCGTTTATTATAGCCTCAAAAACATTGGTTTCTTTCTCGTAATGGACCGCAACATGTTCACCTAGTGTTTTCGGAACTTCTCCCTCCGGAATTATAATCTTAGACATAACAAGAGCCGCGGGGGCGGAAAGGATGGAAGCAGAAATCAGATGTGCGGCAATAGTGGGAAATTGTTCTTTCAGACTGAAGATATAAATAGCAAGAACGTTCGAAGCTACAGTAGCCATTCCGGCTGTCAAAATGGTACACAGTTCAGATTTTGTCATTTCTTTTAGGTGAGGTTTTATTGTAAGTGCTGACTCGATACCCACAAAAATGTTACTGGAAGCACATAAAGACTCCGCACCGGATAATCTCATTAATTTAGTAAACACGTAAGCGAATCCTTTTAAAATCCACTGCATAATATTGAAGTAATAAAGTATGGCTATTAACGCTGAGAAAAATATTATCGTGGGAAAACTCTGAAAAGCAAGGAAAAAACCAAGTGATTTTTCTCCTGCCTCATTTACCCCTCCCGGAGGAAGAGACAATCTTCCGAAGATAAACTCGGCACCCGCAGTTGAGGAATTTAAGATTTCTACAACTACGTTATTTAAGAATAGAAATATTTTACTGCCAATCGGGAAAACAAAGATAAAAAGGGCAAGAATAATCTGTATCCCAATACCCCAGAATATAAGCCTCCAGTTCATGTTACGTCTATCGGCCGAGAAAAGCCAGGCAAAGCCAAGTAAGAAAAAAATACCCGCAAAACTCACAAGATTATATTGATCCATCATACTTATATTTTACTGAAATATTTTCTTATGTCAAGAATAAAACCATTCCCAACCACATTCAAGCCACAGATTTCACATATTAACGTATTAACGAAATACTAAAGTATTAACGCATTGTAAAGAAAAGAACATGAATCACTCGGATAAATACAGTTGACAGAGTAAGAAACTTGTATTATCTTATTTTAAATTAATGGGTTTAATAACATGAATAAGAATTATAATAAAAATCCTAAAAACCTAATAAAAACTTATAGCCGACCGGAACCGCAGGTTTTGAATTTTCCGGGTTTAATTCCAGCAATGTTTCGGCGGCTGAAACTTGATGTTAGGCAAACGGCGGAAAAAAAAGGAGGATGTCGTGAAACGATGTTTCGCAATTGCTATAATGACGATATTGCTATCGTCATCGGTACTGTGGGCTCAAGGAGAGTCTGTTTTAGCACCTGAGATAAAGAAAAACTCATTCGGCCTGGGATTGGGAGTTCCTTATGGTGTTTTAGGAGCAAACCTTGATGTTAATGTTGCACCCAATCTCAATTTATCGGCAGGTATAGGCACAACAGTCCTGGCAGGTATCGGTTACAGTTTTGGGTTAAAATATTTCTTTATGCCTATCGAACGAACATTCAGACCAAGAATTTCTGCTTACTATGGAGTTAATACTGTGGTAGAGTATATTGGGGGTGGGGATAACGAGAGTTACGTGGGAATAAATCTTGGGATTGGAACTCAATGGATGTGGGGAAAGACTAAATCGAACGGTCTTGATCTTGATATCATTTACATAGCAACGACTGGTCTCGACGCTGAGGAGATGGGTATAGAAGAGCCCAGTAAGGTTAAACTTTCCATTGGTTATCGACACGCGTTTTAAACAAGCAGAATAGTAAATAAGGGCGAGAGTGAGCCATTAGTCTGGAAACAAAATACCGCCGTATTGCTTAACAAAAACTTTCAGTCAACTGAAACTGCTGGTTGGCGTCCAGCTTAATTTTTACAACCAGCTATGGTGGCTTCCGGAGGCCAATTTGTGAACCCCATATAAAAGGGTCTTGAGGTTATATCAAGAGGATTCTCCACCAGTGGTTCCTCGCAACCAATGCATGCAAAAAAGATAATGCTTAGAATAATTAGATGTTTATATTTCATAATTCTCCCTTTAGAGTATAAGAACCTACGAACTCATGTTTTCTTTCTAAGAACAAAATTCAAAAACGTAAATCGTAAATTATATTGTTTCCAGTAAACGACCTTTTCATCGCAGGTCAAATCGAGAGGAGAAGTCAAAAACAACCCGTATTTTTCAGAAATATTCATCGCTTCTTCTATTTCTTCTTTTGTAAATATATGGATAGGCACACCATATGCAATTTGTCCCTTAGTATCTATTGGAGTCTCATAATAATCGGTAGATGTAATTAGAATACCATTCGTTTTAAGTATACGCGACATTTCCTTGAAATACGAATTAAGATCTACGCCATGCTCAATCACGCTTAAGCATGTAACCGCGTCAAAAAAATTATTATCATAATTTGTTCTTGTTATATCGCAGTGTTCATATAAAATGGAACCTCTCTTAATTTTCTTTTTAAATATATAATTTCCACCGACTAGATTTTTATATCCGTATAGAAACAGCCATGGTAAAATGACAGAGTAAAGTGCTGCTCCTGCGTCGAAAATTCGCGCATTCTTATCTGTGTTTTTCAGGATATAATCCAGGGTAGCAAGACTATCCCAATTTTTGGGCAAATCACCCCTAACACGCAGGCCAAGATTCTTGACTTGCGAAACCGCACGGTTTATTTCCTCCTGTGTTTTCAGTACGGCGTTTGTCCAGGGTGCATCCGGATATGTGGAAGGCACCGAAATCCCGTGCATAAGCTTTAAGTAAACACTATAATCAATGTTAATTTTGCCTGAAATGTTAATTAACGCCTGTTCTATCCAAAAGGGAATCTTTGCCATAACATTTACCTATTGCATAATTTTATATTCTGACATTTCCACATTCATAACATTTCCCGTCATGCACACAAATAACACCACCGCATTCATCACATCTATATTTTTCTTCCTGGGATCTAAGAAATTTTTCTATACCATTTTTTTTAATGAAGTTAAGATTATCTACCATGCTCATTTCATATCTTTCCCTGTATTTTTTATCAAGCTTTTCTAAATTCTCGCATGGAAAATTTTCACATTCGAAGCAATAATCTACTTCTTTTTTAGATGCTTTTTCGCAAAGCTTTTTTATGAAAGCACAATTTTTATCTCTTGGCTTACATCCGGTGCAGGGATTTTTACTTTTCCTTCCGCTTAAGGCATAACCAAAATAAGCATGACATATTCGGCAATTCATACCGCAAACGGCAATCAATTCTTCTTTCATTTTCATTATCTTTTTATTTGTATAAATTTGTAATCGAAGTCTTGAATAAAGATGAGAAACAACAATTTAAAAAAATATACTTATTGAGTCCAGGGTATTCCTAAAAGTTGACTTCGAGATTTCTCGTCATTCAGAAGGAGTAAAAGCTGCACCTCTTCAAATCCACTGGCATAGAGTTTCTTAATCCAATCGGTTATTTCTTCCCGCGAAGCTTTGCGTTTCCGGTTACGCATATTGTACAATCTCTGATGCGCACCGACAATCTGCGCTATTATTGCCTCTTTCTGAGACAGATTCATACCTCCTCCCTTATAAAAAACTCTTTACTAATCGTACGAAAAAAAATAAAAATGTCAAGTACTCTTTTTAGGAAAAAACACAAAAAAAA
>CAZQNI010000048.1:0-8883 GCA_964594255.1 uncultured bacterium
TTCTGGTCCTGGCTTTTAAGTAATTTTATGTTTTTTTGCAGCCTTTTTTCCACGGTTTGAAGATCAGCTAATATGAGCTCCATGTTTATTACTTCGATGTCACGAGTCGGGTCGATATTTTCATATGGATGAGAAACATCCGGATCCTCGAAGCACCTTACTATGTGGATTATAACATTTACTTCTCTGATATGACTCAAAAATTGGTTTCCCAGCCCTTCCCCTTTTGAAGCTCCCTCGACCAGACCTGCTATATCAACAAATTCTACCATTGCCGGTATTCTTTTTTCTATATCTAATATATCCGCTATTTTAGTTAACCGTTCGTCGGGTACTTCCACCATACCCAGGTTAGGTTCGATAGTACAGAAGGGATAATTCTCAACCTTTACGGAAAGGCAGGTAAGGGCAGAGAATATAGTGGACTTTCCGACATTCGGGAGTCCGATAATTCCGCAATTCAAACTCATAATATTTCTCAGGGTAATATTATCATTTTTTTGCCAATTGTCAAACGGGAAATTAGCCACAGAGTACACAGAGAAAAAGAAACACACAGAGAAAAAACTAAATTTTGTTGTTTTTGTTTTTTTTAATTTTTGAACTTTGATTTGTATTTTTCCATTTTGATATTTAATTTTTAAATTTCTCTAGCTAACTCTTCCAATTCCGAGTAATGTTCGAACAGTGAACACGCAAGTTTTTCTCTCTGCAAGAGGTCACCTCTTTCCCGAATTGCCTTTAAGAAAGAAGATTCGCAGGCTGCTTTTAAGCCGCCGCTGCGAATATTCTCGAGGGAAATATTTATAAATGGACAGGGTTCGATACCACCCTCGGAATTAATATGTAGAGATGCGATTCCGGCTGCAGTACAACGATTTTCTTCGCCGTATTCGTCTTGAGGAAATTGAACCAGTACAATAGGTTTTCTTCTTCGGAAATCCAGAACTTTTTCCCGAAAAGATTTCCTTTCTTCCCCACTTAATACCCAGTCTTTTTTTGGATGCGGTCCGCAGGGTACATATTCAGTAAAATAGCCGAGGGTACATCCGAGTTCTATCATATTGTCTATAAATGTGTCGGTACCAAGAAATTTTGAATTTTCGGAAGTGTTTGTCGCGGCGAAACCAAAACATACACCGGTTTCTCGTAATAATTGCATTGCTCTAAGAGCTATTCCATGAGACCCTTTTTTTCTTCTATTATCAGTGTGTTGCTCAAAGCCTTCAATGCTGACGAGTTGTATTATGTTTCCGCTTTTTGAGATGCGTTTTGCCAATTCTGAAGTCATTTTTGAACCGTTCGTTATAGGGATAAAAAGAAGTTTTTTGTGTTTTTCCATAAGTTCGATGGTGTCATCTCGCAAGAAAGGTTCTCCTCCTGTAACGACTACGGAAAGAACGCCAAGCTCTTCTGCTTCAGAAAAAAGAGAATCGAGTTCCTGCGTTCCGAGCTCGTTGTTTGAAATCCTGTCTCTTGAATAACAGCCCCTGCAGTTGTAATTGCAGCGCATTGTAGGGCTGATTGCTATTACAGCCGGAATATTACCATCAATGGTTTTTTGTTTTCTTTCTTTTCTCTTTTTCGCAAGAAAAAGCCTGATGCCGACTCTCAGGAAGAAAAGCATTCCAGAAAGACTGGAGCGTCCCCACATCCACATTGCGAGGCGCATAAAGTCACCAATTCCATTTTGTTTTAATTTTTTATTTTTTTTCATATTTCCTCTTTAAAATTATTTGAAAATAATCCAAAAACTTATTATGGCAACCCCTTTTGGCGTGGTTGACATAGAGAAAAAATCGTGTTAATATACAAAAAAGAAGAGGAGTGAAAATGCATAAACATATAATGATTTTCTTATTACTTTTTTGTTTCATTTATTCTTTTGGACTTCAGGCTCAATCGGTGCCTGAAGGACGAAGATTACGGGAAATTGTAGCCGATAGATACTGGGATGGCAGTATAATCATCGGTGGTACGACAGGGGCATGGCTTTTAAACTCAAGTACAGGGGAAATTTTAGATCGAGAATTCAGTTATGTTACGCCTGAAAATGATTTCAAGCAGTCGAGCATTCATCCTGATAATTCGTCCTGGAGCTGGTGGCAAGCAGATGAATGGGTTGATCACATAGCTGAAAACGAACAAGTGCTAAGAATGCACTGTCCAATCGGACCACAGTGTTCTTATTGGGCGATGGATGATGAGAGAACTGCCGGAGAACTTGATACCAACATGCGTGTATTTCTGGATTCGCTCTGTAAGCGTTATAATGGAACACCCGGTTTTGAGTACATGGATGTTGTTAATGAAACTGTGATTAATGGAAGCTGGCATACAGAGGACGGTGGTATTCCTGGTAGTTGGGAGTGCCCCTGGTATATAATCGGTCTGGATACGCATAATGTTCCTGTTTACATAGTAAATGCTTTTAAAATCTGTGATTCCTTAGCACCTGATATAAAGTTGATTTACAATCACCATGAACACCCTGAAAATACCGCTTCCTGGAATTTAATTAAAGAGACAGTGCTTTATTTGAAAGGTCTTGGTTTGCGGGTAGACGGAATTGGGTGGCAGGCTCATGTTGATGTGGGTTGGGAATCCGAGAGCAGATTAAACGATTTGAGAAACCTGATCGACTGGGCGCACAGCAACGACCTCGAATTTCATGTTACGGAAGCAAGTGTATGGATAAAGACTGAGGATCCGGAAGAGGGTTATGATGCACAGGGGGTTACGTATCGTTCTATTTTAGACGTTTTGCTGGAGAAGCGCGCTGGGGGAAAAGTCGGATGGAATCTCTGGAACATAGACGATAGACGCGGATGGAATCCTCAATGGCATGGATCTCTTTTTGATTATTATTATGAAGCAAAACCGGCATATTACGCGATACAGGCAGCTTTAGAAGGAGAAGACGGAATTGAGTATTTCTGGGAAGATAAATCGGCTGTATTCAAATTATATAACAATCCCAATCCTTTTTATTCGAAGACTTCAATATGGTTTGAGGTTCCAACAAACAGTTATGTTGATTTGAAAGTATATAATTTATCAGGACAGGAAATTGCAGATTTGGGCTCCGGATATAAGGAATCCGGAAGGCATATGGTTGAATGGAATCCGGAAGATTTATCAGCCGGTATTTACTTCTGTCTTTTGAAGGCGGAAGATATTGTTTTAAGGAACCAAATGGTACTTGTTAAGTAGTGTTAGTTTATATTGGGTGTCCTCGTAGCTTTAAAACAGATATAAGAATATTAAATTAAAGGCTGACTTTTATTCCACCTCTTATAGGAATATGGCTATAAGTAGTCAGGCCGGCGAATAGAATTCCATAACCGGTTTCCGTAAAAAGGGCCATCATTCCCATGCTGAGATTTATTCCTCCGTAAACCAGGACGCCGAAATCGGTTACAGATTTATTTTGGTTGTTACCGAAGGTGGATATTTCTGCGCCTATGCCAAAATAAAAAGATGTAGGTAAAAGCGGAGGAGTTATATAATGTTCAATGCCAAGTAGAATAAAGATATCATAAAATTTAGTGTTATCTGGATAAGACTTCCAGGCATATTCTAATCCACCGCGATAGCTTATAGGTGAGGCCGAGTTAGAAATGGTTGCTGCAAGTCCGATCCCCGTGAAAGTCTGATGCTCTGCTCCTGGGGCATTTATTTTCAACATTTCAAC
Source organism: uncultured bacterium (assembly GCA_964594255.1). Taxonomy (GTDB): domain Bacteria; phylum Hydrothermota; class UBA3072; order UBA3072; family UBA3072; genus JAFGHJ01. The sequence goes on from CAZQNI010000048.1 coordinate 3,695, forward strand.
ACCACCAGTTACTCCGATTGACAAGCCATATATTTCCGCAGAAAGTGGCGCGCTTACGAGTAACAAAACAACAAATAGTGTAAACTTTTTCATAAAATCTCCCTTTCGGTTTCTTTCGTGTGTTTGACAGGCGGAAAATTTTTATTTTTTTTTAGTTTCTTTTTGTATCCAGGAAAGATAACTGCTTAGGCCTTCTTTGATTTCGTAGGAAACGATTGCCGGGATTTCGTAAGGATGCAGTTCCTTTAGCTTTTTCTTTACTTGCCTGTATAAAGATTTCCTTGTTTTCATAATAAGAGCATATTCTTTATCTTCGGTAAGTTTGTTTTTCCATCTGTAAATGGACTCAATGGGAAAAAAATTGGCGCACGCAACTAAACTCTCATCGACCAATATCTTAGCTATTTTTTTAGTTATAGTTTTATCGGGAAGAGTGGTATATACCATTATAAATTTCAAGATGTTCTCGCTAACTTTTAAGAAATACTTTGTATTGTTTCTAAAAAGGTATCCATATTTGTTGTGCGGATATGACTTCACAATCTCCGGGTAGATTTAATTCTTCTTTCGATCTTACATAAAAAACAAATCCTTTGTAAGCTATCAGATAATCGAAATCCTTTTTCATGAATCCTCCCCTTGATATAATAATAACCGGATTTTCGGCCCTGGATATTACTTTAATAAAATCTTCCTCTTTTAATCTTACTATAGATCCTGAAGCTTTAATTGCATTTGCGATTGCGGCAGCAGCGGCAGCTCCTCCTCCATTCATTTTCCACCTCCCTTTTTTATATTATTTATTTTTTAATAATATATTCATTAAAATTAAAGTACACAAAAAAAGCTTACAAAGAAGTAATTTTTGTGTACTTTATTAATGTTATTTCCCTAAAGTTAAATGCTTATTTTTATTCCACCTCTTATCGGAATATGAGTAATATTTCCACCTTCCATAAATATAATTCCGTAACCGGTTTCAGCAAAAACACCTATTAATCCCATGTTGAAACTTGTTCCTGTATAAGCGAGGAAACCATAATCTGTTGATGAAGAGCTAGCATGGATAATGCCAGACATACTAGTTGATGTTGTCGCTATTTCTACACCAACGCCGAAATAAAGAGACGCAGGAGAAAGTGGAGGGGAGATTGAATATTCAAGTCCAATTAGAACAAAAACAAGGGAAATTTCAGTTGTGAGGTCTCCAATTACCGTTTCTTGTGTTTGGGATTTCCACGCATATTCAAAGCCTCCTCTTATACCTACCGGAAGAATTGGTGGAGAGAAATTGGCGGTGAGTCCAATTGCGGGGTAGTTTTGCATTTCGGATTCTTCTTCTGAATCATCGACATTTATTTTCCACATCTCGACACCACCTGTTCCTCCGACTGATAAACCTAATATTCCTGCAAATAGTGGAATGCTCACAAATAACAAAATAAGACACAATGCATACTTTTTCATATATCCTCCCTTTTTAGGTTTGCTATTGGTAAAATCATACGATTTTCAAAAAGAAATGTCAAGGGTTTCCTTGACAGAAAGGAGGGAATACTTATACTTATCTTTAGATTTTTAAGAAATAATTTAAAATTTAATTAAGAAAAGGAGGAAAAATTATGAAGATAAGTTTAATGTTTTTGTTTGGTTTAATGTTTATTGTTATAGCAAATGTTTGTTTCGCTGAGGATGATGTCGCGGCAAAGATTACGCCGGATGCAATAGATGCGCGTATAGCTGAAATCAGGATGGGTGATATAATCGTAAAGACAAAACCGGATGCGGATGTCAAAATAGAACAGGTGCGTCATGAGTTTCTTTTCGGTGCGGCGATTACTGATAATCTTGCTGAAAAATCCGGAAACGCTATGGCGGATAAAGACAGAAAGATGTTCTTAAAAGTTCTTGAGGAAAATTTCAACTACGCAGTGCATGAAAATGCTTTAAAATGGTATGATACCGAAGTAGAGTATAAGGTTGTTGATTACTATTTGGCAGATAGGATATATGAACTCTGCAAAGAACGCAATATACCCATGCGGGGTCACTGCGTGTTCTGGGCGAAGGATAAGTACATTATGCCCTGGTTAACGGAGCTTGATAATGATGAGCTTAGAACTGCGGTTATTAATCGTGCAACTGACGTTGCAAAACATTTCAAAGGTAGGATTGATGAATTTGACCTTAATAATGAAATGATAAATGGCGATTTTTTCAGGCGTCGGCTGGGATATGGTATTGTAAATGAAATGGCATGGGTGGTTAAAGCAGCAAACCCAGATGCTAAATTATATGTGAATGATTACGGTGTTCTTGTTGAAAATGGTTTTAACACTAGTTCTTATATAACCCAGATTGAGAATCTTCTCGCCAATGGCGTACCTATCGATGGAATTGGATGCCAGGCGCATTTCGTTACGTCTGATGAAAATAATTCTACCGCTAAAGCCAGTACCACTTCCGAACATGTTCAAAAAACTCTCGATAAGCTGGCAAAATTTAATTTACCGATTAAGATTACCGAATGCCTTGTTTCTGCCGATACAGAAGAAGGTAAAGCCGAGGAACTGCGAAGGTTCTTCCGTCTTTGCTTTGCACATCCCAGTGTTGAAGCAATTATTATGTGGGGTTTCTGGGAAGTGGGACACTGGATTCCGGAGTCGGCTATGTGGAAAAAAGACTGGACTCCCACACCGCAGGCTCTTGCTTACCGCGACCTTGTTTTTAACAAGTGGTGGACTAAAGTATCCGGAAAAGCCGATAAGAAAGGAATGTACAAAACGGATGCTTTTTATGGCGATTATTTGATTACCTCTAATGGAAAAACTAAAAAAGTAACGCTCAGCAAGAAAGACAAATCGATAGAGGTTAGTTTTAAATAAGGAGAAAGTACGACTTATGAAGGTTGGATACAATAATAGAATATACTTTTTTGTTTATTTAATACTTATTGTATGGATTGTTCCGGGTTCTCTCTACGCCTCTAATTCTTCGGATATTCACGTATGGGAACTGCAGGAAATTACCCTTAAGGCAGCGAAAACTTATAGCAACTATTATAAGGAAGTAGAATGCTGGGTGGACCTTGAGGGTCCGGATTTCTCCAAACGAGTTTACTCTTTCTGGAATGGCGATAATGTTTTTATTGTGCGGATAGTGGCAACAAAGCCGGGCAAATGGATATGGCAGAGCGGTTCAAATCAGAAAGATGATAAAGGACTTAACAATCAAACCGGAGAATTTAATGCAGTCCGGTGGACTGAAGAAGAAAAGAAAGAAAACCCGAACCGTCATGGTTTCATTCGTTCAACGCCAAACGGTCATGCGTTACAATATGCCGACGGAACCCCGTTTTTTCTCCTCGGAGATACCTGGCTTGCGGGAACTACATGGCGGTTGCCTTTTAGGGGTGTTTCCGCTACAGAAAATTATGTACCGGGACCGGGTATAGGTTTTGAAGATGCAGTAGCTTATCGTAAAAGACAGGGATATAATTCCGTTAGTATGATTGCCTCTTTTCCGAACTGGGAGTCCGATTGCAATCCCAGTACTTACGCGGATAAGAATGGTATTTATCTCCGTAACGCATGGGAGAAGTTCGATTATTACGTAGATGAAGGTAACTTAACCGCGAAAAATATGCGGGATGAATATGGTAATCGCCCTTTTCGAATGTCATCCGAACGTAAAGGCGTTGCAGATTTTGACCGAATCAATCCTGAATATTTCAAAAACCTTGATAAAAAAATGCAGCATTTATCCAACGAGGGTTTTGTTCCTTTGTTGGAAACCGTAAGAAGAGATAACTGTCCTGCGTGGAAGGCGTATTTTGATTTTAATGAATCGTACGCAAGGTATGTTCAATACCTTATTTCAAGATACGGCGCTTATAATATAATTTTTAGCGGGATTCATCTCGATTGGATTCCGAAAGAATACAGCCTGACCGCTTTGGAGTTCAACAGGGCATTGACTTATCATTTTAGGAAATACGGTGCTTTGCCGTTTGGGCAGCCCCACACTACACTAATAAATAATTCCACATACACTCAGTTTGGTCATGGTGAAGATTGTCCGTGGTTAACCATGCATAGCGTTGGTAACAAACCTAGAGATCACCGGGTTTCCGATTCGATAGAGATACTTTTTAATCTTAAACCTCCTTACCCTGCAATTAATTTTGAACCGTATTATACCGGTTGGAACCATAAGATAAACATGCCGAATGGCGAGCGACCACCTGTTAATTCACCGCGCGATAATTATTTCTCACGCGCACAGATGTACGGGTCGGTTCTTTCGGGAGGGCTTTCAGGACATGTCCACGGGACATCCGCTTATGATATTACAACGACTGGAGAACCTGACGGTATGAGGCATCACTTCTGGGATGCCTTGAAGTTCAAATCGGCGCTTTACATGCAGCATTTAAGTGCATTTGTTTTATCAGAGGGTTCCAAGTATCAGCAATTAGAACCCTGTCATGAAAATATACACCCTCAGAAGGCTCCGAACAGTCCTGAAAAAGGTCTGGACGGCTGGGCGTATATGATGTGTACTCCGGAAAAAGATTTTGCTCTTCTTTATTTTGAGAACCAGTCGGTTCTTCCTACTCTGAGCGGTTTTGAAGAAAATACATCATATAATTTTAGGTGGTTTAATCCCCGTAATGGTGAATGGGGGGAAAGTGTAATCGTTAGAGCAGATGAAAAAGGTCTTTTAAAATTGCCTGCATTCCCCGACGGAAAAAATCCATCTATAACCGACTGGGCGGCGAAAATTCTGAGATAGATGAGAATTAGATATAAAAAGGTTGTTTATGAAAATGAAAAGAATATTTCTTAACATTATATTAATTGTCAGTGTTATGCTGGCTGTTGGCTGTGAAGATGATGGTCGGGGATTGTATATCCCAGTATCTTATCCTGAATTTACGGATGAAACCGAGGTGATTATCAGTGGTTATAATGAAGATGCAATGGAACCATTTATAAGTAAAGACGGCAATTTTCTATTTTTTAACAGTTTAAATGCTGGAGACAGTACAAGGTTATATTACGCAACAAGAGTAAATGATACAACCTTCAATTTCGAAGGTGAGATAGCGGGTATAAATGATACGACACATCTTGATGCTGTTGCAAGTATGGATATTAATAATGTATTTTATTTTGTTTCGACAAGAG